>JAFUXM010000197.1 GCA_017470785.1 Synergistaceae bacterium | reverse complement strand
TACGGCATAATGTATTGTTGCAGCCTCAAACACGCCTGTGAACAAATAATACCAGAATCCCTCGATCTGCATATTTTCGTTACATATCAACCCAAGATAGACAAGCATGTACAGACCGACAAGAAGTTGAACAATGCGCCTGGCATACTTATATTTTTTAATAAACAAAAAAACACCTAGCGAAATGGACAATCCAATGTAGCTGAAATTGAACAGATAGAACAGATTTTTCTTTGTCAGCCATAAGGTAATTGCGACCGTTTCGAATACAACCAGCATAATGATCGGCATAGCATATTTCTTCATTTTTGCATCCCCAACAAACTTCGATTTGAATTATTCTATCATGAGCAACACAAATGTAAAAAGGGAGTAAATTTATAAATTTAAAATATGCGCTGCAAGTCCGACAGTTTTGACTCACAGCGCAAACTATAAAATTTTAATTTAAAATGCGTGCTGCTTAGTATGAGCGACGTACGGAGCTTCGAGAGCCGCGATCTCTTCAGCGCTTAACTTAATATCAACTGCTGACGCTGCCTCTTCGACATGTTTGACGCTCGTAGTCCCGACTACCGGTGAGCAGATAAACGGCTTGCTCAACATCCACGCCAGAGCTTCCTGAGCCATAGTTCTGCCGTTCTCTTTCGCGATCTTTTCAAGATTATCTACAACTGCTTTGTCCTGCATGGCCGTCTTCTCAGTCCAGACCGCCGGTGAAACTGCGTCAATCTTAGTGCGTGCAGTCTGAGTTCCCCACGGGTGAGCACAGCGTCCGCCTGCCAACGGACTCCACGGATTGACGCCGACCTTCCTGTCAAGGCACAGCGGCATCATCTCATGCTCTTCCTCACGATAAATTAAATTATATTGATTTTGCATAGTTATAAACTTCGTCCAGCCGTGACGCTCAGCGATATTCTGCAGTCGCTCGAACTGCCACGCGTCCATCGTGCAAGCGCCGATATAGCGAGCCTTGCCTGATTTAATAACATCATGCAGCGCTTCCATTATTTCCTCCATGGGCGTGAACGCATCGAGCCTATGAATTTGATATAAATCAACATAGTCAAGACCAAGCCGCTTAAGGCTATGATCTATCTCAGTCATAATATTTTTGCGGCTTAAGCCTGCGCCGTTCGGCCTGCCTGCTCTCATCTCAAAATTGACTTTCGTCGCTACGACTATCTCATCACGGTTTAAATTAAATTCTTTAATTAATTTGCCGGTGATTTCCTCGCTGCTGCCGAGCTGATAGACGTTCGCCGTGTCAAAGAAATTTATTCCAAGCTCTATAGCCTTCTTAAATAACGGCTTGGCCGCCTCAAATTCCAACGCCCACGGGAACACCCCGTTTTCAGTCCCAGGCTTGCCGAAACTCATCATGCCTAAACAAATTCTCGACACATCAACGCCGCTATTTCCAAGTTTCACGTACTTCATAGCTATCTCTCCTATATAAATTATATTTTTATTTAATATTAAAATTTAATAATTAAATTTTCAAATTGAAATATTAAATAATTAATTTATAATTTTAATCATGACTATAAAACAAATTGACTATATACTCGAGCTGGCTCAAGTGAAAAATTTTAACAGGGCAGCTGACAATTTATTTATATCGCAGCCGACGCTGACTTATCAAGTGCGGCTTGTCGAAGACGAGATAGGCTTTAAACTTTTTGACCGCTCGCCCAAGGGCGCTGTGCTGACGCCGGCGGGTGAACAATTCTGCACTGCACTGCGCAATATCCGTGATGAACTTAAGCGTGCAATCGAACAAGGTCAGAACTTCAGCGCAAAATATCACACTAATATATCTATAGGCTTGCCCATGCGGTCGGCAATTTATTTTTTGCCTGAGGCAATCGAAATTTTTGAGCGTGAGAATAAAGGCGTGCTGATAACGCCGCATTACTTGCCGCTATATAACGCGTCTTCATTCTTGAAAGGCGAAGAAGATATTTTATTTGCGAGATTAAATGACGTTAAATATATTCCGGATATAAAAATTTATAGCTTATTTAACAGCAAGATATATTTAATAACAGAAAGAGATGACCCGCTTGCGCGTAAAGAAATTATAAAGCTTGAAGATTTACAAGGCCGCGTGCTAATGGTCGGCGGAGGATCGCCGCCGGAATTAAAGGCCGTTCAGAATAGAATTATAGCAGCTCTTAATATCCAGCACTTCAACAGCAACGACCGCGAGACAACTTTAACTAATATTAAGGCTCACAAAGGCGTGTGCTTAGCGCCGGGATTTCTTAATGACCGCAACGGCGAATTTGCTTGGACAAGATTTGACTGTCCTGAGACTATATCCTGCGTGCTGTGCACCCATGCCAGCGACCAGCGGCCAATTATTTTAAATTTTATAGAACTCCTGCAAAAAATTTATACACAACACACAGAATTTATGGCGTAAATTTTGAAATTAAAATTTATGATTAAAGCGTTATGAAGTTATGAATGAATATGCAGTTTATTAAAAATAACTGGCGGAGATGTAGAGATTCGAACTCTAGGAACATTGCTGCTCAGACGCTCTCCAAGCGCCCGCCTTCGACCGCTCGGCCACATCTCCGCGTTCAAGTCTCGAATATTATATCACAAAAATTTTTATATTATAATTATTTTTAAAATTTAATAAGCATGAAACGGAGCGTTAATTTTTGAAATTTAAATTTTTAATTATTTT
>JAFUXM010000196.1 GCA_017470785.1 Synergistaceae bacterium | reverse complement strand
CATTATATTATAAAGCCAGCGCATTATTCTATCGGCCTCTTGCTCCGCGCTGACTTTATTAAAATCTCTAAAATTTAATAAAATACTTCCGGCCATCGCCGTGAGAATTAATAAAGCTATTAATAATTCTATAAGCGAGAAGCCGGAAAATTTTTTTAATTTTAAAATTTTTAATTTTATTATTGCCTGATATAGCCCCATTTGTCGTCAAGTCTGACGGCGGCCAAGCCCTCACTAAATGGCCGTGCCTCGTCGTAGAGATTTGAGATAATCTTTTCGCCGCGCAAATTAATAAATCCCCAGCGGCCGTCAGTTGCGACCGGAGCGCTGCCGTTAGCAAAATTTAATGCCATGTTATATCTATGCGCTATTACGACTTTGCCTTTATTATTAATATAGCCCCAGCTGCGATAATTAGATTTTGCTCTCACCGGCGCTAAGTTATAATTAAAATCTCCGCCCTCGTGATATTTAAATTTAATTATCTCGCGGCCTTGCGTGTCGATAAATCCAAAGCGGCCGTTAAGCTCGACTAAGGCAAGCCCTTCACTGAATGAATTTGCTGAAGTATACTGCGCCGGAATTTTAAATACGCCCTGAGTGTCTATAAATCCCCAAAGGCCATTGCGTTTAACCGGCGCTAAATTTTCAACCGGTGAAAATGATTTAGCATCCTCGAATATCGGCGCGATGGCAAACTTGCCGGTCATGTCGATATAGCCCCAGCGACCGGCGCTCTGAACGGCAGCGCGGCCTCTCACGAATTTTAGTCCGTTCTCAAATAATTTATCTTCGAATGCGGGATTGCCCGCTGTATCTATATATCTGTCTCCTACAAATGCAAAGCCGTCTGAAAAATCTCCGGCCTCAGGAACTTTCAGCGTGAACGGTATCGCCATATGGCCTAAGTTATTTACATAGCCCCACGCCTCGTCCGACTTAGAATAGACAGCTGCTAAGCCCTCGTGAAAGTCCCGCGCCTCGTCGAATTTATAGTCTATTACGACACGCGGCAGCTTAGTCCGAGCTGCATAGACCGGACTTATTATTAAACTTGTGATTGTGATTGAGATTATGATTATTATAATATGAAGAAGTTTGCGCATAATTATTAATTTTCGCTCCTTTATTTCAGGCAATGATTTTAATAATTGAGCTTGAATTAATATTATGGTGCCGGAGGGGAGACTCGAACTCCCACAGAGTTGCCCCCGGCGGATTTTGAGTCCGCTGCGTCTACCATTCCGCCACTCCGGCTGAAGCACTAAATTATTTTATAGTCCAAGCTCAAGATTGTCAAGTTTTTAAATTTTATTTAATTTTTTTCTTGCGTGTCTTTATTTAAATTATTTAATTTCTCGAGTTCTTTCGCGTTCTCCTCGTTTTGAGCTCTGAGAAAGCGCATCTTTTTAATCTCGGCGCGGCGTGTGATTATCGACGGCGTAACTGCCCGTTTTGCCGACTCGCCCGTGCCCATTAAGATAGCGATCGGCCACAGCTGCGGAATATTTTCACAGACTATTTTTATAATAGAGATAATCGGAACTGATAATAACATCCCGGGTATGCCCCAGATCATTCCCCATAACAGCAGCGATAATAAAATCATGACCGGACTGACGCCTAACCTGTCGCCGACAACTTTGGGCGTTATAACATTGCCTATCACGACCTGAATAGTTGTCAATAAAATTAATACTATAAGCGGCTTTAAAAATCCCGGCGAGAATTGAATTATGGCCATTACAACCGGCGGTATCGTCGCGATGATAGAGCCGACGGTCGGGATAAAGTTTAATAACACCGTGAGCACTCCCCAGCCGGCCGCAAGCTGCACTTCGAACACAGTCAGCACGACCCACGCGCATATGCCGGTCACAACGCTGATTAAAGTTAAAGTGCCTAAATAATGGCTGACCTGCTCTGAGATAGACGCTAAAATATTTTTGATTTTTATTGCGCTTGAGCCTGAAAAGGCTTTGTTAATTTTAATTTCTAAATCCGGCGCCTCGAGCATCATGAACATTAAGAATACAAACGTCATGACAAGTTTGCTCGCGAACGCAGCTATAAATTCTGAGATATTACGCACGTTGCTGCGCAAAATTCCCATCCAGTCAAAGCTGCTGATGGTCTCCGGCGGGACGTTCAGCGCGGTCATCAAGCTGTAAAAGCCTTCGTTTAATTTGTCAGCATATAAGCTATAGACTTTCGCGAACTCGATAACTTGACTTGAACAGAAATTAAAGCCGACTACTCCGGCTATGACTAAAATTGCAAAGACTAAAATTATTTTTAATATAGTAGGAAATTTCAGCGTCTCGCCGATTTTGACAATAGGTCTTAGAACTTGCAGTATAAACCATGCAATTACAAGCGGAATGAAGACGCTGCTTGCGGCATGAAGTGCAGTGCAAAGCAATATCGCCGCAAATAAACACATAAGCCCCGTAACTAATTTCATGTTCATGATTGCAGCCTCTGAACTTTAATTCTAAACTTTCTGCCCTTTGCCCCGCCGTTTCTCTCTGTACAGCGCAACTATCATGTCGATAAGCGCGTGTATGTCAGGCTTCAAAACGTGATGGACATTAAGTTCTTCTAAGTGATCAAGCATTCGCTTTATCATCAATGACGAGAATAAAATTATGGGCATCTTAGCCGTATGCTCATCAGCTCTTAACGTCTCGCTTAACGTCACGCCGTCCATTAACGGCATCTCAACGTCAGTGACTAATAAATCAAAGTTTTCTTTCTTATCTAATAATAATTCTTTGGCCTCCGCGCCGTCCTTAACCGGATAGACCGAGCTGAAGCCCGTCTCTTTTATAGCGTCGCAGATTTGCTGGCGCAATAATTTAGAATCGTCAGCGACCAAAATATGGAAGTCCTCGACGTTGCCGAGCTGCTCGTAATTATTATTTTGATTATTCTTAGCGTTCATGCTCTCTTCGACCTGCGGCGCGATTTCCTGAATGATCGCCTCATAATCTAAAAATAATATATTGCGCTCGTCTTTGCGTAACACGTATAATATCCATTTTAAAGACACGCCGCGCATCTTCGACGCATCAAGTTCGTCCGAGTTCACTTGCCTAATGCGTTCAACTTTATCGACTAAGAAACCGAGCTTGCTGTTGTTAAACTCAACTATCATGATTTTAGACTGCTCGAGCGGCAGCGAATTTTTAGTGCCTAAAAAGACGCGCAGGTCAATCAACGGATGAAGCACGCCCCGTATCGACGTGATGCCTATGAACGATGGAATTTTAGTCGGAATTGGCCGGCAGCCGCGCCAGCTTAAAATTTCCCGTATTCTGTCAACGTTAATTCCGTAAGCCTCGTCACCCAGTGTGAAGATAACGACGTCCCATTTCTTTGCGCCGGACGCTGTGCGCTCTTTACTTAAATCTATTCCAGTTCGGCTCTCCATTTATTAAACATGCTCCTTAATTCAAATTCAAAAATTTAATATTATTAAAATTAATTTTAGCATGAATTAAATAAAATTTATAAAAATAACGCCCCTTGCTTTAGCTTTCGCAAGAGGCGTTATTAAATGCTTAATTAAAATAAAATTTTAAATGTATTTATTTATTTTAATGCTGAAGGTCTTTGAGACATTGCCGGCCGTGTTTAAAGCTCTGACGTTGAACTTAAACAGGCCTGTCTTAGTCGGAGTGCCGCTGATAACTCCAGTTGATGAGTTAAACGATAAGCCGTTCGGAAGCGAGCCGCTGACTTTGCCGAAAGTAATCGGGCTTGTGCCTGATGCCGCGATCCTTGCATTGTAAGAGGTTCTTAAGCGGCCGGCAGGCAGGCTTGACGTCGTGAACTTCGGCGCGACATAGGCCGGATTGTTATTAATTCTAATCGAATATGTCTTAATCACGCTGCCCATTGAGTTAGTCGCTTTAATTCTAAACGTGAATGAGCCGGTCTTGGTCGGAGTGCCGCTGATAACTCCGGTTGATCGGTTAAACGATAAGCCCGATGGCAGCGACCCGCTGTACAAGCTTAAAGTTATAGGCGCAGTGCCGCTGATGCCGATGCTTGCTGAATAAGCAGCTCTGAACATTCCCGCAGGCAGGCTTGACGTCGTGAACTTCGGCGCAGTATATTCCGGATTGTTGCTAATTCTAATCGCGAATGTTTTAATCACGCTGCCCATTGAGTTAGTTGCTTTAATTCTAAATGAGAATGAGCCGGGCTTAGTCGGAGTGCCGCTGATAACTCCAGTTGAGCAGTTGAGTGATAAGCCCGTTGGCAGCGACCCGCTGTACAAGCTGAAAGTTATAGGCGCAGTGCCGGAGGCCGTGATCGTTGCGCTGTAAGCCGTTCTGTACATTCCAGTCGGCAGACTTGAAGTCGTGAACGCCGGTGCAGTATAGGCCGGATTGTTATTAATTCTAATCGAGAACGACCTAATATTATTTCCGGCAGAGTTAACGGCTCTAATTCTAAATGAGAATGTGCCTGTGGCTGTAGGCGTGCCGCTGATAACTCCGGTCGAACGATTGAGCGACAAGCCCGTTGGCAGCGACCCGCTGTATAAGCTAAAAGTTATGGGCGCAGTGCCAGTTGCGCTTAAGCCCGCGCTGTAGGCATCTCTGTACATTCCCGCAGGCAGGCTTGTCGTTGTGATAACCGGCGCGGTTGCAGTGCCTGCAGCTGAGTTGATGGTAATCGTAAGTGATTTAGTGTTGCTGCCCGCAGAGTTCGCAGCTGTAACTGCGAACGAGAACGTGCCTGCAGCTGTCGGCGTGCCGCTGATAACGCCTGAGTTAAACGATAAACCAGTGGGCAATGTGCCGCTTGATATGCTCCATGTTATGGGCGTTGTGCCGGTTGCAGTTAAAGTTGCGCTGTAGGCCGTACCGACAGTTCCCGTGGCGAGACTTGTCGTCGTGATAACCGGCGCAGTACCAGTGCTGGCAGCTGCGTTGACAGTAATTGAAAGTGATCTGGCGTCGCTGCCTGCGGAGTTCGTGGCCGTGACTGTGAATGAGAACGTGCCTGCAGCTGTAGGTGTACCGCTGATAACTCAGGTTGTTGCATTGAGTGCTTAGCCAGTGGGCAATGTGCCGCTTGATATGCTGAAAGTTATGGGCGTTGTTCCGGTCGCAGTTAAAGTTACGTTGTAGGCCGTGCCGACAGTTCCCGTGGCAAGGCTTGCAGTCGTGATAACCGGCGCAGTACCAGTGCTGGCAGCTGTGCTGACAGTAATTGAAAGTGATTTAGTGTTGCTGCCCGCAGAGTTAGATGCTGTGACTGTGAACGAGAACGTGCCTGCAGCTGACGGTGTGCCGCTGATAATGCCGGTTGATGCGTTAAGCGATAAGCCCGTGGGCAATGACCCGCTCGATACACTCCATGTTATGGGAGTTGTGCCGCTCGCAGTTAAAGTTGTGCTGTAAGCAGTGCCGACAGTTCCGGCAGCAAGGCTTGATGTTGTGATAGTCGGCGCGGTATTATCGTCAGTCGATGATGAGCTGCTGCCTGGAACGGTGAAAGCCTTTATGCAGATGTTATAGCCATCTTTATATGCGTCAGTCCAGCTTGTCGGCATAGACGTGCCTGATGCGTAATAACTCTCGCGCTGATGCACAACAGGGCTTGCAAAATTCGACGATGAAGTCTCTATAGGAATTGAGTATACAGACGAAGGAGTAGTAAACTTAACTATAACTGAAAAATATTCGCCGCTTGCAAGTGATATAGAGCCTACGTCAAGCGTATGATAGCCTGCGCATGGAATAGTCCCTGATTTAGTATAGGCTTGTGTGCCGCCGGTGACCGGCGAAGCGTTTGACGTTAAGTTTTTGTAAATATATATAGTATATGATGTATTATTATCTGTCGTGTAAAATGCAATTTTCTTTAACGTCTCGCTGCTTTCGGCCTTAAAGACGTTAGCGCCCCAGCCCGGTTTTCCCGCACCGTAGCCGAATGAGCCAGTCATGCCAAGGTCATCATAGCCGTAGTGCTTTAAGTTAGCGGTAATGGCTTCGGCCTGATAAACGACTGCATTTGTTATATACTGATTATAAGACATCCAGAAATAGCCCGAGTCGCCCCATGACGTGCCCCAGCTGTTCTTAACGAGCCATGCGCCGTTGCTCGGCGGCTGCGGATTGAAATTAGTACTGGCATAGTCATCGTCCCAGCCGACTAATAATATTGCGTGATTGGTGCTTGTTCCCGAGCTTGGATAGTAATACGCAGTGCCGCCCGAACCCTTATTATAACCAGTATCAATGTTATACAGGCTTTCTTCGTCATCGCTTGCAATCTCGCTGCCGTTTAACGCCGTTGTCTGACCGCCCGAGTAGTAGCTTGCCTGCACTGCGCCGTAGGTCTGGATCATTTGCTTTATAGTATCGCGGTTGCTTAAAGTGACCTTCCCGAGTTCGTACGTCTCTTTCAAGAATAAAGTCTTAGCATACTTAGCATCTTCGGGATAGCCCGTCGGCTTGGTATAGTTTGATTTATTGCTCGAATAAGAAATTGACAGATCCGGGTACGGCAGTATAGTTTCAGCAGTCGGGCCGCCCAAGCGCGATAATAATGCGACGCTCTGAGTTGAGTTGCCGCCTTGGTCTAAATATGTATCGCTGCCATAGCTTGCGCTGGTTCTTGTAAATGATTTGCCCGCCCGCGTGTCGCCGTACACGAAATAGGCCATATGAAATTCTGACAAGTCCAAATTGCCCAGCGAATTTTTAAGCGCACTGGCCTCGACTGCGCCCAATGCAGCGTGAGCCCAGCACGTGCCGTAGCCGCCCTGATTTTTTACGCTTGTTACATATGACGATCTATAAGACGAGTTAAGTGCAGCGGCCTTTACCCGCATGACCCCGCTGCTGCCAGTATCAAAGACCGGCGGATTGTCAGCTAAGTGCGACAAGTCAACCGGATCAGGTATATAGCCCCGCGGCTCTATGTCCTCAGAGTCACT
>JAFUXM010000195.1 GCA_017470785.1 Synergistaceae bacterium | reverse complement strand
TCGTAATCTCATAATTAGTCGTGTTATTCGATTTATTATATTCGCTCTCGACCTGCTGAGAATTTATCGCGTAGCCCGGTATGTTAGTCGTAGTACCGGGCGTGCCGTTGACCGGCTGGCCTTGACCTGTATAGCTTTCTTCCTGCCGTTCGCTGCTGCGGGCAACGCCAGTGCCGGTCTCAGGGTTCGGCGTGTACTCAACGTATGAGCTTGACCGCTTGTCAAAGTCTAATTCAATTTTCACGCGTACAACTGCGCTGCCCGGGCCGAAGACCTGCTCAAGCATAGCTCTAACTTTATTCTCAAGCTCCCGCTCATGCTGCCGTTCAAGCTCCCGCTGCACCGACGTAACAGTACTCGTGCCGTCCGGCGGATAAATTATCATATCATCGGCAAGCATATCCGATAAAATTCTGCCGTTCGTGTCTATGACCGTGACATTTTCAGGGTTCAAGCCATCGACGCTGTGAGCCACTAAGTGAATGATAGACTTGACTTGAGCAGGCCCGACCGTCGCGCCCGGCCGCAGCCTTAATAACACTGACGCAGTCGACGGCTTCTGCTGCTCTAAAAATAATCTTTGCTCGGGAATTACGACGCTCACTCTCGCAGAGTCGACCGCAGCAATTTGTGAAATCGTGCGGGACAACTCGCCCTCTATTGCGCGTATGTACGCTATTCGCTGCTGGAACTCGCTCATTCCCATTTTGGAGTCATCAAAAATTTCAAAGCCGGTGCTGCCGCCTTTGGGCAAGCCCTCTTGAGCAAGAGCTAAACGCGTCTCATAAACATCGCTTCTGGGTAATAATATTGCATTAGCAGCCGGATCAAGCGTGTACGGGATATTATTTTGTCTTAAGTAATCAACTATAGCCGCCTGATCGTTCACGTCAAGCCCAGCGAATAACGGCTCGTAATTTACCTTACTGCCTCGCATCATTAAGAACCCGAGGCCGGCCAACAGCAAGAGCGTGACAATAGCAATCGAGGCCCGCTGCCATAACTTAAGCGAGGCCCAAAAGCTTGAAAACGATGCGGCTAATTTCTTTAGCGTATCCATAATATTAATAATTTAATATTAGCCCGTTATTCTGGACAACGACTGGTACGCATCTAAAAATTTATTTCGAACTTCCATTAAGAGTCTGAGTGCGACATCCGCCCTCGACGAGGCAAGCGCTACTTCAGATATATCTTCGACATCTCCCGTTGCGAGCTTGCGAATTTTATCGTCAGCTTCAAGCTGCAAAGAATTAACCTGACGTATTGACGCGGCAAGCATGTCCTCAAAATTAACTTCCGGCGCTTCCGGCGTCCGGCTGAATATGCGCCTCGCTGCCGGAGCATACTCAGCTGATGATTTCTTAGTCTTCTCGGCATCTACTTTAGACAAATCCAAAATCAAGCGATTCACTTTCTTTAAGTCCTCCCGTTCAGCGGCTAAAATTTCGGCCCAGCTTAATGCTCAGGCCAAACTTTTTTAACATCATGCCGCTCCTTCGGCTCTCCAAACTCCTAAAAATTTTTTATATATTTCACAGACACTAACAGCCTGAACTATAAATCAACAAAGCCATTTTAAAGCATATCACAAATTTAAAAAAAAATTTAAAATTTTTAAAATTTTTAAAATTTATTTTTAAGCGTGATAAAAATTTTAATATATTATCGGCAAAACGTAAATTTTTTTTTCAAGCTGTAACTTGAGCTTGTGATTAAAAAATTTTTTCAAAAAAAATTTTTGCTTGCGATTAAAAAATTTTCAAAAAAATTTTGCTCATGATTAAAAAATTTCTCAAAAAATTTTTGCTTGTGATTAAAAAATTTTTTCAAAAAAATTTTTGCTGGGCTTCAAAAAATTTTTCAAAAAAATTATGTGATAATAAGATGAAATTTTAATTTAAAAAATTTTGATTTGAAAGGGAAGATGTTTGCGATGGGAGTTTTAAAACGCTATAGAGATTTATTGCCGATTGATGACAAGACGCCGGATGTTAATCTTGAAGAAGGCTCGACGCCGCTGATAGAGTTTAAGAGGATAGGCGCGGAGCTGGGAATAAAATTATTTGGCAAGTTCGAGGGCTGCAATCCGTCCGGTTCGTTTAAAGATAGAGGCATGGTCTTGGCAGTGGCAAAAGCGCTTGAAGAGGGCAAGAAAGCTTTAATCTGCGCGTCGACCGGAAATACTTCGGCATCTGCGGCTGCTTACGCGGCGCACATGGGCGTGCCGTGCTTTGTATTATTGCCGGCCGGCAAGGTCGCAATGGGCAAGCTCGCTCAGGCTTTAATGTACGGCGCAACTGTTATTGCTGTGAACGGAAATTTTGATAAAGCATTAGAGTTAGCGCGTGCAGCTTCGCAGGGTGAGAATAGTATATTAGCAATGGTTAATTCAGTGAATAAATATAGATTAATCGGTCAGCGGACTGGAGCATGGGAGATTTGTGAAACGTTGGGCAATGCGCCGGACTGGCACGCTATACCCGTCGGCAATGCCGGCAATATCAGCGCGTACTGGGCTGGCTACAATGAGTATTTAAAATTAAATAAAATTAATAAGCTGCCGCGCATGATGGGCTTTCAAGCCGAGGGCGCTGCGCCGTTAGTCACTAATCAGCCGTGTCCTAACCCTGAGACTGTCGCAACGGCAATTAGAATTGGCAATCCGGTCAGCGCTCACTTAGCTCGCGCCGCAGTGCAAGAGTCGCAGGGCGAATTTAATTCTGTCACTGACGATGAGATTTTAGCAGCACAGAAAATTTTAGCGGCAAGGGGCGGCGTGTTCGCCGAACCTGCATCTTGCGCGCCGCTTGCAGGATTAATTAAATTAAAAAATCAAAATAAATTGCCGTCAGGCATAACTGTAACGATGGTATTAACCGGCAATGGCTTAAAAGATTCTAATACGGCGCTGGCAAGTTTAGAGGCTGATAATAAAGCAAAACCGATTGAGATCGGCGACACTCAGGAAGAATTAATGGCCGTGTTGAACAGTAAATTATAAATAAGCATGATAATTAAAAAATTTAATAATTTTAATAATAATTATTTATTCTCGCTGAAAGTTCCGGCTACGGCGGCTAATTTAGGCTCGGGCTTCGATACATTGGGCATGGCATTAAATTTATATAATATTTTTAATATTAGAAAACTTTTGCCTGCGGGTGAGTTTAAATGCGAGACGAGCGGCGAAGGCACTGAAGAGCTGAGCGATATTAAAGACAATATGCTTGTCGCGAGCTATTTAAAGGCGTGCGAGAAATGGAATGTAGATAAGCCGCTGGGCTTTGAGCTTGAGAGCTGCAACGCTGTGCCGTTCAGCCGGGGACTTGGCAGCAGTTCAACTGCAGTTACAGCCGGAGTATTATTTGCAAAATTAATTAATAATTTAAATAATATTTCAGAGCCGGAATTATTGCGCATGATGACGTTAATCGAAGGGCATCCTGATAATGTTGCGCCGTGCTTTGTCGGAGGCATGGTCGCGTCATGCTGGGACGTTAGCGCTGAGACTTTGCAGTATGTAAAGCTGCCTGCATTGCCCGATGATTTATATGTAATTGCGGCAGTGCCGGACTTTAAAGTCCAGACTGAAGAAGCGCGTAAAATTTTGCCGCCGAGCGTGCCGTTTAAAGATGCAGTATTTAATGTAAGCCATGCGGCGCTGTTATGCGCAGCGTGGGCTATGGGGCGATGGGATTTATTAAAGTCAGGCATGGATGATAAATTACATCAGCCTCATAGAGCTAAATTATTCCCGGGCGGCGAAAAAATTTTAGAGAATATAAAGAATTATAAAGACTGTCTTGCTGTCGCGATAAGCGGCTCGGGGCCTACGATGATTGCAATAGTAAAAGGCAAGGCCGGCGATTTAGCTGCTGAGATGTGCAGAATTTTTACAGCTGGCGGCGTATCGTCGCATTTCTTTATATTAAACTGCGCTCCTGACGGCGTCATTGTAGAAATTAATAATTAAATAATTAAAAAGGTGAGATAAAAATTTTATGAATGATGATATAAAGCTTGATATAAAACTTGACAAAGATTGCATACACGTTGTATTTCTGGGTTTGCCTAATGTGCCGGGCGTAGCGTCGCGGATATTCGGTACTCTATCTGAGAATAATTTTAATTTTGACATGATAACGCAGAACACGATGCGGGGCGGCCGCTCGGATTTATCGTTCTTGATAAATAAAAACCGGCTTGACGACGTGCTGCCTATATGCCGCAAGCTGTCGGATGACATCGGCGCACAGGGCGTGTCGTTCGCAACTGAAATAGCGGCGATTAAAATTAATTTAAATAATAATGCGCAGGCTGCATTAGTGAAGATGTTTAACGCGCTGGCGAATGCCGGAGCTAATATAGAGATTATAAACGCTACGACTGAGTCTGTTATATTTATAGTCGGGCTGCGTCACGCGGACGAGGGCTTTGATGCGTTAAATAAAATTTTTGAGAATTAATATAAATATATAGAGAGGTAATTTTTAATCATGATACTTGAGATAAACCGGGTTGAATTTTTGAAAGCTTGGCAGGCAGCCGAGCGGTCATGCAGCGTTAAGAGCAGCGTTGCGGCGGCGACAGGAATTTTAATTAAGGCCGACGAGAACGGCGTGAGCTTAGAGGCTACTGACTTTAAGACTGCTGTTAAGTGCGTTGCTGAGGGCGTGACGGTGTTAGAGGCTGGCCGGGCAATTCTGCCGGTGAAATTGTTGGGCGAATTTTTAAAGAAAATTCCGACTGATACGGCGGTGCTTGAAGTTAAAGGTGAGCGCGGCGTATTTAAAGCCGGCAAGACGCGTACGAGATTTACAACTGTGCCGGCGTCTGAGTTCCCCGAGATTGCAGGCAGCGACGGCGCAGAGAATTTTTGCGTGATTGCAGCGCAGGATTTAATACGCATTATTAACGAGGGCTCGGTTGCAAGCTCTAAGGCTTCGGATTTTCCAAAATATTTAGGCACGTGCTTATTTAAAACTTTAGACGGCGTTATCACGACTGCTGCTACTGACGGCAAGAGGCTGTCACTGTCTAAAGCTATGTGCGACAACTCAGCCGATGGCGGCGCTGATGCGTTATTGCCGGTCGATCCGCTGAAAGAACTTGCAAGATTATTAGGCACAGGCGCAGCCGACGCAAAAATTCAAATCTTGAGCGATAACTCGACAGTATGGTTCAAACTTGACGGCATAGAATTTTCGATTAGGCGCGTTGAAGCTACGTTCCCGAACTTTGAGCGCATTTTATCAAGTGAAGTATTAACAAGCTTGAAGATTATGCGTGAGGATATTCTGTCGGCTTTGGAGCGCATCGATATTATCGCAAGGACGACTATATCGCACTTAGTAGTGCTGCACTTATCGACTGATACAGGCTTCAGGCTGACGACACGGGCGCAGGACTTAGGCACGACGGTTGAAGAGATCGAGGACGCCGAGATAGAGGGCAACACTTTACAAGTCGGCTTTAACTCGTTTTATTTGCAGGACGGGTTAAAGGCTTTAAAGCCCGGCGTAATTAAAATAGAGTTTAACGGTGAGGAAGGCCAGACGCGCATAACTCAGGAAAACTCGGATGATTTTTTATATATGTTAATGCCGGCGAGATTTACTTCTCAGGACATAATGGAGGACGGCGGCTGGTCAGGCGTGCCAAGAGCCACTGAGAGCGAGAGCGAAAGCGTTAATGAAGATGATAATGATAATGCAGAGTTTGATGGCGAGAGCGGCGCTGATAATAATTCAGAGCCGGAATTTTAAATATTAAAATTGCTGATTGCGTCGAGCTTAATAAATAATTTTAAAAATATAAATAATTTAAATTTTACGTGGGGGCCGGGGATAAATTTTATCTCGGGCCCTAATGGTTCAGGCAAGACTAATTTATTAGAGGCGCTAAATATTTTATCGGGCTGGGGAACGTTCAGGTCGCGGGCACGGGACTGCGTGAACTGGAGCAGTGATAACGGCAGAGCTTACTTAGCAGCTGAAGTGAAGCATAATACTAATTTAGCTAAAGGCGTTGATATAGATTTATATAAAGATTTATTCGGCGCTGGTAATAATTATAAAATCACGGCGCAGATTTCTTCGCAGATTAATTTAAAGCTTGATGATAAAAAAATAAGCAGCACTGACTTAAGATTAATTATACCGTCTATAGCGTTCCAGCCGCAGGACATAAATTTAATCGAGGGTTCGCCGGCTGTGCGCAGATTATTTATAGATAAATTATGCGCGCTGTACTTTCCGCCGTATGCTAAACGTTTAGCTGAGTTTAAAACTATTGCGAGGCACAGGGCGGCGCTGTTGCGTCAAGGCCGCAGCGTTAATGTAACTGACTTGCCGTTCGCAAATTTAGGCGGCTATGTAATGGAAGCGCGGCGCATAGTGTTAAATCAGCTGCGCGGAAATTTTGAAAATTTATTGAAATTTAATAAATTAAAAGCTGTAAATTTTAAATTTTGCTTAGTGCCTGAGATAGATATAAATAATAATTTGCAGTGCAATGAGTATTTATTAAATCTTTTGCATGATGCTAATTATATAAATCGTGAGCGCGGAGCGATGAGAATTTTAGCCGGGCCGAGCCATGATGATTTAAAAATTTTAGTTAATGACCGTGCGGCAAACGACGCGTTGAGCCGCGGCCAGAAGCGGCGCTTAGTGCTGTATTTAATTATCGCAGCAGGTTATTTAATCTCGTCAAAGCTTAGAACGCGGCCTGTATTATTATTCGATGACTTAGCAGCCGAGCTTGATAATAAAAATTTGAAAATCTGCGCCGAGGCATTGCTAAATACCGGCTGGCAAATTTTTATCACAGGCACTGAGGACTTATTGCCCGAGTTTGAAAAGAATATTTATGCAATGGCCTAACGCGCGGTCTTGAAAAAAATGTTATGCTGAATATAAAATAAATTTTAAATTTAAATTATTTTTAAAATAAAATATTGTAAAATAAATTAATTTAATAATAAAATAAATTTTAATAAAGATATTGAGGAGGAATTGTCGGACATGGGATTTCGCAATATTGATGAGCTGTGTGAGCAGCTCAAGGCGAAGCGGGCCGAGGCGGAAGCCGGCGGCGGTGACAAGGCGGTTGCCAAACAGAGAGCGAAGGGCAAGGGGACAGCTCGTGAGAGGATCGATCAGCTGCTTGACCCGGGTTCGTTTGTCGAGATCGACGAGTTTGTGACGCATCGCTGCACGAACTTCGGCCTTGAGAAAAGCAAGCCGTTAGGAGACGGAGTAGTGACGGGATGGGGAACTATCGACGGGCGCAAAGTATTTGTATTCAGTCAGGACTTCACGGTTCTCGGCGGCTCGTTGGGCGAGAAGCACGCGGATAAAATCTGCAAAGTGTTGGACATGGCAATGGACATGGGCTGCCCGGTGATTGGCCTTAACGACTCGGGCGGCGCAAGAATTCAGGAGGCCGTTGACGCGTTGAACGGCTACGGCAAAATATTTTATAGAAACACGCTTGCGAGCGGCGTCATTCCGCAGATGTCGGTTATCATGGGGCCGACTGCAGGCGGCGCAGTGTACAGCCCTGCTTTGACTGACTTTATATTTATGGTCGATAAGACCAGCGTTATGCACATCACAGGCCCGGCGGTAATTAAGGCCGTCACAGGCGAGGAAGTCACGAGCGAGGAACTCGGCGGCGCAAAGACGCATAATGAGATCAGCGGCAACGCGCACTTCATAGCTCAGGACGAGGCCGAGTGCTTCGAGCAGATCCGCAAAGTGTTATCGTATTTGCCTGCAAATAATTTGGACGATGCGCCGTTGAGCGAGTGCACGGACAGCGTTGACAGAGCCGATATGATTTTGCGCGACGTAGTGCCGACCAATCCTAATAAAGGCTATGATGTTCATGATGTGTTAAGCCGCGTGTTGGACAACGGCGAGTTTACAGAAGTGCAGCCCGGGTGGGCGCAGAATATTGTAACGGGCTATGGCCGCATCGGCGGAAGACCAATCGGCATTATCGCAAATCAGGCAAAGGTCATGGCCGGCTGCTTAGATATTAATGCGTCGGACAAGGCGAGCAGATTTATTAGACACTGCGACGCGTTTAATCTGCCGATAGTTACGTTCGTTGACGTGCCGGGCTATCTGCCGGGCGTAACTCAGGAGCATAACGGAATTATCAGACAGGGCGCTAAGATGCTTTATGCCTATAGTGAGGCAACCGTGCCGATGGTGACCGTAATTTTGCGCAAGGCTTACGGCGGCGCGTATCTTGCGATGAGCAGCAAGGCGCTTGGCTCTGATATAGTGTTGGCTTGGCCGCAGGCTGAGATAGCGGTCATGGGCGCAGAGGGCGCTGCCAATATCGTATTCAAGAAAGAAATCGAGAGCAGTGAAGATCCGGCAGGTACTCGCCTTGAAAAAATTGAAGAGTACCGTGAGGCATTTGCTACGCCGTATGTTGCAGCCGAGCGCGGCTTAGTTGACCGCGTGATTTTGCCCGAGGAGACCCGCAAGACAGTCTATGAGGCGTTAGTCGGCCTTGACACAAAGCGCGTCAGCCGCCCGTCAAGAAAGCACGGCGTAATACCGCATTAATAGATAAATAATTTTAAAATAATTTAAATTTTTAAAATTTTAAAATTAGGAGAATTTAAAAAATGGAAGAAGCAAGAAATGTGATAAAAGAGGCCGAGGCTGAAGCAGGAGAGGCACATGCCGAGGTAATAGGGACACGTGCTGAAGCAGCAGAGACACATGCTGAGGTAGGGACGCCCCAGCGTTTCGAGGGAGTTGAGGGCGCAATCAACGTAAGCATCGTTGCATTCTCGATCGTGTTCGGAGTGCTGCTTGTCTTAACGGCTATGATCTACGCTGTAAGAATTTTCGCAGCTGATGATGACGAGCCCGAGGCTAACGTAAAAAAAAATGACACTAAGCCCCAGCCTGTAGCAGCGCCCGCAAAGCCTGCAGCAGTTGCAAGTGCAATAGCAGCAGCTCCCGCGCCGGTGATTAATGCAAGTGCAGCAGCCACGCCCCAGACTAAAATAGTCGCGGCAATCACGGCAGCTATAATGGCAGCAACGCACGGCGCAGGTCAGATAGTGTCGATACAGCCGACGTTGGCTTTGCCTGATGCAGCCGGTGCAAGTAAGAACGCTCCAAGCTTCGGCTCAAGCGCATGGAAGACGTCAGGCCGCATTGCCTTAGTTCATAATCGCTTGAATAGAAGCTGGAGATAGTGCGTTAATTTAATTAAAATATTAAAATTTTTAAACTTGAAAGGAGTTTTTCTGACATGAATAAATATAGAGTTACTGTTGACGGAACGGCATATATAGTAGAAGTAGAAGATTTAGGCGGAGCGGCGGTCGTAGCAGCACCTGCGCCTGTAGTAGCTGCAGTGCCTGCACCCGCGCCTGTAGTTGCAGCGCCAGCTCCTGTAGCAGCACCTGCACCAGTTGCAGCGCCAGCCCCTGCTCCTGCAGCAGCACCTGCACCTGCAGCAGCTCCGGCCCCGGCAGCCGAGCCCGCACCCGCAGGCGGCACTGAGATCGCAGCCCCGATGCCCGGCAAAGTCCTGAGCATTAAAGTCGCAGTCGGCGACAGCGTGAACAACGGCGACTTAGTGTTATTGCTCGAGGCAATGAAGATGGAGAATGAAATTTTTGCGACGGCTTCAGGCAAGGTCGCCCAGATTAAAGTCAGCGCCGGCGACAGCGTCAACACCGGCGACGTCTTGATGGTCATCGCGTAAAATTTAAAATTTTTTAATTTAAAAATTTTTAATAAGCCCCCTGCTTAAAAATATTTAGGCAAGGGGCTTTTATTTTGCCCATACGCTGAATATAAAATAAAATTTTTTTTAGTATATAATGAACAAGGGGTAAGTAAAATAAATTTTAATTAACTTTAATTTTAAGACGAGGGAGTGATCTTTTTGAGCCGCCTTAGCATTATAACTGAAAATCAGGCCGAGGCTACTGTTGAGTCACTGTACAAAGATCTTGAGCGCCGTATCATCGCGAGTCCGCCCGGGCTTTGCCCGTTGGATTTGGCGAGCAGCTTTTTAAAGGTCTGTGCAGCGCAGACGTGCGGTAAATGCGTCCCGTGCCGCGTTGGCTTGCCGCAGCTTGAGCGTTTAATCGAGGATATTTTAGACGGAAAAGGCACGCTTGAAACGATTGATGTAATCGAGAAGACTGCCGAGACGATTTACAACTCGGCGGACTGCGCGATAGGCTTTGAGGCTGCCAATATGGTATTAAAGGGCGTAAGAGGATTTAGAGATGACTATATCGAGCATGTGACTAAAGGCCGCTGCACGGCTGCGCTGTCACAGCCAGTGCCGTGCATCTCGCTTTGCCCTGCTCATGTTGACATCCCGGGCTATATCGCGCTTGTCGCAGCAGGAAGATATGCCGATGCAGTGAGATTAATTCGTAAAGATAATCCGTTCCCGACTGTGTGCGCAATGGTCTGCGAGCATCCGTGCGAGAGACGCTGCCGCCGCAACATGATAGACGACTCTGTAAACATTCGCGGCATGAAGTTATACGCAGTCGATCACGCAGGCGAAGTGCCGGTGTTTAAGGACGGCCAGAAGCCCGCGCCGAAGACCGGCAAGAAAATTGCAGTAGTAGGCGGCGGCCCGAGCGGCGTTACGGCTGCTTATTATTTAGCTTTAATGGGTCACAGCGTTGAAATTTTTGAGCAGAGAAAGCACTTAGGCGGTATGTTAAGATACGGCATTCCGGCCTATAGACTTCCCAGAGAAGCGCTTGACGCTGAGATTAACACGCTGTTGACGGCCGGAGATATTAAAGTTCATAAAGAAGTCTCAGTTGGCAGCGGCGACATTACGCTTGAGAAGCTGCGCAAAGATTTTGACGCAGTATATATTGCAATCGGCGCTCACACTGATAAATCATTAAAGATCGAGGGCGAGAATGCCGAGGGCGTGCTTTCAGCTGTTTCATTTTTGCGCGGCATAGGCGACGATATTTATCCGGACTTGACCGGCAAAGATGTTGTAGTTGTAGGCGGCGGCAATGTCGCTATGGACTGCGCGAGATCGGCGCTGAGATTAAATGCTAAGAGCGTGAAGCTTGCGTATAGAAGACGTAAAGAGGACATGACGGCGCTGCGTGAAGAGGTCGATGCGACTGAGGTCGAGGGCTGCGATATCTATGAACTTGCTGCGCCGTTAAAAGTCGAAGTCGGAGCTGACGGCAAGGCCAAGGCGTTATGGATTCAGCAGCAGATGATAAGTTTGGTTAAGGGCGGCCGCCCTGCGCCGAAGACCGCATCGATCGAGCCGATTAGATTAGCCTGCGACTTAATTATAGTTGCTATAGGTCAGGGCATAGAGTCGCGCAATTTTGAAACAGAGGGCGTATCTGTTAAGTGGGGCAATATCGATGCCTTTGACAATGAAGAAATTCACGGAATGCCCGGTATATTCGCCGGCGGCGACTGCGTGAGCGGCCCGGCGACTGTCATTCGCGCCATTGCAGCAGGCAAAGTCGCGGCAGCTAATATAGATGAGTATTTAGGCTATCATCATCCGATTGAGATTCCGGTCGATATTCCTGATCCTGAGCCGCATAATAAAGCAGCGTGCGGCCGCGTTAATATGCGTGAACGTCCGGTAGCAGAACGCATTAAAGACTTTAAAAAGTGCGAGTGCGGCATGAGCCATGAAGAGGCAATGCAGGAGGCAGGCCGCTGTCTGCGCTGCGATCATTTTGGATTTGGCGTATTCAAAGGAGGCCGCGAACTGAAATGGTAGAAAAAATGGTAAACGTCACGATTAATAACAGGGCGCTTCAAGTTCCGGCTGGAACTACTATTTTGGAAGCGGCGAAGTTAAATAATATAGACATTCCGCATTTGTGCTATTTAAAAGGCATTAACGAGATCGGCGCGTGCCGCGTCTGCGTTGTTGAGATAGAAGGACTTGAAAAATTAGTCGCATCATGCAACACGATAGCCGAAGAGGGCATGGTGATTTACACTAACTCGCCCAAGGTCAGGCAGGCCAGAAAGACTAATATTGAATTAATATTATCGCAGCATAACGCAAGATGCGCTGAGTGCGTACGCAGCGGCAACTGCGCATTGCAGAGCGTAGCTAATGACCTTGGAGTTTTAGAGTTCCCGTATCATGAGGACTTGCCTGCTCTTGACTGGAACATGGACTTCCCGTTGATACGCAACGCGCAGAAGTGCATTAAGTGTATGCGCTGCATTCAGGTCTGCGATAAAATTCAGAACATGAACGTTTGGGACGTATCGAAGACCGGTTCGCGCACGACTGTCGACTGCGCGGGCAATAAGAAAATCACTGAGGCAAAGTGTACGGTCTGCGGCCAGTGCATCACGCACTGCCCGGTAGGAGCGCTTGTCGAGCGTGATGACACCGCGAAAGTCTTTAAGGCATTGGCTAACAAAGATAAAATAGTAATCGCGACGATAGCTCCGGCAGTCAGGACTTCATGGGGCGAGCAGTTAGGACTCACGCATGAAGAGGCCAGCGCAAAGCGTTTATGCGCTGCTTTAAGACAAGTCGGCTTTGATTATGTATTCGATACGGACTTTTCGGCTGACTTAACTATAATGGAAGAGGGCAGCGAGTTCGTCGAGAAATTAAAGAATGCTGATAAAGAAAAGTGGCCGATGTTCACGTCGTGCTGCCCGGGCTGGGTTAGATTTGTCAAGATGGAGTATCCTAATCTTGTGCCTAATCTTTCAAGTGCGAAGTCGCCGCAGCAGATGTTCGGCGCGATAGTTAAATCATGGTACGCTGAAATTTTAAATGTCGAACCCGAGAGAATTTATTTAGTCTCGTTCATGCCCTGCACTGCTAAAAAATATGAGTGTGATGTCTCGGTCATGAACAGCAGCGGCACGCGAGACGTTGACGTTGTGCTTACGGTCCGTGAGATGGCGAGATTAATACGCTCTGAAAATATAAACGTTAAATTGCTTGACGAAGAGGAATTTGACCAGCCGTTAGGCACTGCGACCGGAGCCGGCCATATATTCGGCACGACCGGCGGCGTCATGGAAGCGGCGCTGCGCAGCGCATATTATTTAGTAACGGGCAAAAATCCTGAGCCGGATGCGTTTAAAGATGTTAGAGGCTATAAAGGCGTGTGGCGTGAGGCGACGTTCGAGATCGCCGGCAAGACGTTAAAGATCGCAGTCGCGCATGGCTTAGGCAACATCCGCAAGCTCTGCGAGGCCATTACAAAGGGCGAAGTGCAGTACGACTTTGTCGAGATGATGGCCTGCCCGACGGGCTGCGCAGGCGGCGGCGGCCAGCCCATTCACGACGGCGAAGAGCTCGGCGAGTCCCGCGGCATGATCTTATGGGACATCGACAAAAAGTCTGACATAAGATTTTCGCACGAGAACCCGTCTATCACTCAGTGCTATAAAGATTACTTAGGCGCGCCGTTAAGCGAGAGGTCTCATCACTTGTTACACACTGACCAAGCTCACTGGGAACTCTGGTAGAATTTATAAATTTTAAAATTTTTATAAAATTATTGCCCCCGTTAGTTAAATAAAAAATAAACGGGGGCAATTTTATTATTTTAAAAAATTAAATTAATTTAAAAATTTAACTCTATGCAATAATTCGTGTTCTCTGCCGCAAATTAAATTTTCGTAAATAGAAT
>JAFUXM010000194.1 GCA_017470785.1 Synergistaceae bacterium | reverse complement strand
TTTACAATTTCATTTGCGACATCATCTCGATAGCAAAGATTGGCGTGCATGTAAGTAATAAAATTAGGATTTAAAGGATAAAGGACATTTAAATTTTTATACTCGCTGCTACATCCGTAAAAATCATTCGCCGCACTGGAGACAGATACCATAAGGTCATGGCCGTCGCTGTTAAATATTACGTTATTAAGAGTACTTATAATTGTCATGCCAGCCACGGCAGTTATATCAGCCGCCAAAGCAACTCCCCATACAGTTAAAGCGGACACAGGCAAAACAAACGAAGCTATCTCGGCAAGCGCTGTCGCACTCTCGACTGCTGTCTGCAAATAATTTGCAATTGCGTTGAGATTATCGCTAACGTCGCCGTAAATTGAATACATGGGGACATTAGATGGGAAGCCGTAATCATAGCCTTCAGTTTTAACTAAATCACGCAATGCGCTGTAATTTAAAACTGTATAGCCGTCTATTGCTGCGAATAATAAAAGCGAGACAAAACCCGCTGGTACAGAGAAAGCAGTAATTATTGCAGATACGGGAGCTAACTCATGTTTAATTAAAAGATCAGCCCATTCAGAACCTCTATGAGGTGTCGCAACAGTGACAATACGTCTGATCATTCCCTGCTGATAAGCTCGTGTTGACCAATTATTGCCGTCGTCAAGTATTTCTCCGCTAGGTTTGTGCGTAAATTTCCGCGCAATAAGTCCGCCCATGCCGTGACATACAAGATCGGCCCGCGTGCATTCTATGCCTTTGGAATTATATTCATCAAAAATTTTATCTAAAGTTCTGAACATTCCGTTAAAATCTCTGGCGAGAATGTCCGTCGGCCCTTTAGTGCCGTCATAGTTATATATTCTTACATTAAAATTATTCGCTGTAAGAACATGCCATATGCCTGATTTTTTGCCAACACCAAAGCTTGATGAGCTACCCCGATATCCATGAATTAACAGCACAGGTGAGGCCTGGATCTCTAATTCTATATCTTTTACTGCAACAGATCCATCGTCAGCATAAAACACCGCACGTACTACAAAATTATCTGACGGGAAATTTTTGCCGTTATCTGACGGAAATTTCTCCGGCGCAATTAACACAGCCGAATACTGATATCCCAACTCTCCGGCCTGTTCCGCTCTCGCGCCGTATGTCTGTATAAAGCTTTCTGTAAAATTCGAGAAATCGTTATATATATTAAGTTTTGTCCTAGAAGTTAATGACTCAAGTCCAGCACCGATACTCTGCATTGAGAAAAATACATAGCCTGGCTTGTCTGACTGCAGTCTCAAAATAAGCCGCGAATTTCCGTCAGCGGTCAGACCGAGTTTCCCGTAAGTACTGTAATCATAATCTGCTATGATTTGCTCAGTGAGAGAATATCCGTCTGCGGCGATATAATTTGTGTCTGTTATATCGCATATTATTCTCTCACTAGATTTAATACCGCTGCCTAAAGCTTCAAATTTTAGATTGGCTGCTAAAACATCATTCTCCGGCTCCGGTTCAAAATCAGGTTCGTCCTCGAGGCTTTCCACAAGCTTATATGTCGTCCAGCCCTTACCGGTATTGCAGCTGATTTCTACTTCACCTGATGGATTCCTTAGATTTTTTTCCCCAGGATTATAAGTATAAGTCGCAATCCCCGTATTATAAAATTCTTGTGTAAAATCATAAAATTCTGTAGCCGTTTTATTCGTCATATTTAAGAAAAGATCGGCCTCGTAACTCATATCAGAAAATTTGTATTTATGAAAGTAATCGCCGAAATTAATTTTATATACAGTCTTTGTTCTGTTTATCCAAATGATATTTCCTTTCTCGTCGCGACTTTCCTGAACGTAAGGCAGCTGCGCCTCCGTGATTTTCAGTCCCGGTACAATCTGATAGTTTAAGCCAACCGGAGCTTCCCCGTTAAATTTAACGTCATAGAGTGAAGCACTCGTGTCAATTTCTGCATAGCTGTTGCCGGCAACTCCGAGATCTTTTAAATTAATGCAGCCGCTTAAATTCAGATCATTAATCTTGTT
>JAFUXM010000193.1 GCA_017470785.1 Synergistaceae bacterium | reverse complement strand
TCCTTCAGGAGAAGGGACGCGGCATCAACGCGCCATCCCTTGACTGCAATATCGTCCTTTACGCCGACGGTAATCCCCTCAAGAGCGCGAGCGGAGCCTTTCCGATAGCGTTCATCGGCCTCTTTTGCCAGCTTCCTGGCCTCGTCAAAGTTGTCGAAGGTGATGGCATTGACCTTGCCCGCATTGAACGTGTCCAGCTCGTTCACCAAATCCCGGCGCGATACGTTGTATTCGCCGTTGTACTTCTTTACACGGCTAATCTGTGCTTCCAAAACTTCGCTAGGCGTTGTTTCACCTTTTTTGAACAGCTCTATAAGCTGTACGGCGGGCATGTATGCCAGTTCTTCCGGTGAAAACTTCGACTCTGCAAAAACCGCACTTGAGCCTAATGCAAAGAGCGTAATCAACACTCCTGCCATGAACGCGAAAAGTGCTTTTCTGAACAATCTCTTCATTAATTATTTAACCTCCCATATAGAATTTTTTACTTTCTTGCCCCGAGCGTAATCATAACATAATCATTTTATTTGGGTAGAAATGTTTGTGTCAATCGGTGTTCCAGATTGTCACACTCACTTCTCGTTGATTTCATGAAAATTGAATGTCAGCGGCGAGAACATCAAACTGGCTATAAGTAATAAGAAATTGCCGAAGACGCAAGCCGAATTTAAAAATTTTAATTCAGCTAATTTTTCTTGAAATTTAACAAGCTCTCTCGGCGCATAATTTTTTTAATATCTTGAGAGCCGTATTCTTTTAAGTTCGCTTATATTTGCCCAAAATAAACCCCTCTCATGTCTTGACATTATAAAACTTTTATTATTTAATTTGAAATTATTTTTAGCTACTTGCTAAGTATGTTATAAAAAATTTTAAATTAGGGGCTGATTTTAATCATGGGCGAAAAAGATTATAAATTTGAGACGCTGCAGCTGCACGTCGGGCAGGAGAGCGCAGACAGTGCTACTGACGCGCGGGCGGTGCCGATATACGCTACTACGTCTTACGTGTTTAAAGATTCTGCAACGGCAGCGGGACGGTTTGCATTGACTGAAGAGGGCAATATTTACACGCGGTTAATGAACCCGACTAATGACGTATTTGAAAAGCGTATAGCTGCGCTTGAGGGCGGAGTTGGAGCGCTTGCTGCGGCTTCGGGCTCGGCGGCTGTGACTTACGCAGTGCAGAATATCGCCTGCTGCGGCGATCATGTCGTGTCAGCGGCGAATTTATACGGCGGGACTGTAAATTTATTTGCTCATACGCTGCCCGAACAGGGAATTACTACGACTTTCGTTGACCCGTCAGAGCCTAAAAATTTTGAGGCCGCGATAAAAGATAATACTAAATTAATTTACGCTGAGACGCTCGGCAATCCCAACTCGGATGTTATAGACATAGAGGCTGTTGCAGCTATAGCGCATAAGCATAATTTGCCGTTAATAGTTGATAACACTTTTGCCACGCCGTATTTATTAAGGCCGATTGAGTACGGAGCTGATATAGTCGTGCATTCGGCGACTAAATTTATCGGCGGTCACGGAACTGTCATGGGCGGCGTTGTAGTTGACGGCGGCAAGTTTGATTGGGCAGCAAGCGGCAAATTCCCCGGGCTGTCAAAGCCGAACCCGTCATATCACGGTATAGTCTTCACTGAGGCTGTAAAAAATCTTGCATATATAATAAAGCTGCGCACGACTTTAATGCGGGATCTGGGCGCTTGCCTGTCGCCGTTTAATTCGTTCTTGTTATTGCAGGGTCTTGAGACGCTGTCATTAAGAGTTGAGCGTCATGTTGAGAACGCATTAAAAGTAGTTGAGTATTTAAATAAGCATCCAAAAGTTGAGCGGGTCAATCATCCGGCGTTAGCAACCGGCAAGGCCAAAGAGCTTTATAATAAATATTTTGGTGATAAGGGCGCGGCTTCGATTTTTACGTTTGACATAAAGGGCGGCGCTGATGCAGCTAAAAAATTCACTGAGAGCTTAGAATTATTTTCGCTGCTGGCAAACGTTGCGGACGTGAAGTCGCTTGTCATTCATCCGGCATCGACTACGCACTCGCAGCTTAACGAGCAGGAACTCGCGGCCTGCGGCATTAAGTCTAATAGCATAAGGCTGTCGATAGGCATTGAGCATATTGACGATATTATCGCTGACTTAGAGCAGGCATTTAATAAAATTTAAGCTATGATCTCAACTCGCGGGCGCTACGCATTAAGATTTTTGGTTGACTTAGCTGAAAATCAGGGTGACGGCTTTATTGCGCTGAAGGACATAGCCGCTCGGCAGGAGCTGTCGCAGAAGTACGCTGAGCGGCTCTTGGCCGTCTTGTCTGACAAGAATATAGTTGCGGCGAAGCACGGTAAGGGCGGCGGCTATAAATTAAACAGAAAGCCTGATAAATATAAAGTCAGTGAGATATTAATCGCTATGGACGAGGAGCTTGCGCCGGTGGCGTGTCTTGCTTGCGGCGGCGATGGCTGCGACAGAGCTGACGGCTGCCGCACTCTTCCCATGTGGAAAGAATTTTATGGCGTAGTTAATAATTTTTTTGATAATATCACGCTTGCTGATTTAATGCAGAAAAATTAAATTTTAAATATTTTAAATATGGAAATAGTTCATGAGCCGGTTTTAATCGGCGAGATAATTAATTTATTAAATAATAATTTATTGAATAAAAGTCCCGTTGTTATCGACGGGACTTTAGGTTTAGGCGGCTATGCTGAGGCGGTATTAAAAAATTTTGCGGGCTGTAAATTATTAATCGGCGTTGACCGTGATTGTGATGCGTTGAGCATTGCGCGTGAGCGGCTGAAAAATTTTGAAAATTTTCAGGCTCTGCACGGCAATTTTAGCAATTTAAAAGAAATTTTATTAAATAATAATTTAAATAATTTAAAAATAGATGCGCTGCTGTTTGACTTGGGCGTTTCAAATATGCAGTTAATAAAGCCTGAGCGCGGCTTCTCGTTTAATCAGGACGGGCCGTTGGACCTGCGCATGGATTATTTAAATGAAGATAGTTTAACGGCTGAACAGGTGTTAAAGATTTTGGATGCTAAAGAGCTTGCCAGAATATTTAGAAATTACGGAGATGAAAAGTTTGCGTTTAAAATTGCCGCTGGAATTAAAGAGCATTTAAAATTTAATAAGAGTTTAGAAAGCACGCAGGAGCTGGCGAATTTAATACGCAAAATTTTGCCTGAGCCTGTACAAAGAAAAATGGGCGGCCATCCCGCGCGGCGCGTCTTTCAAGCTTTAAGAATTTACGTTAATAACGAGCTTGATGAGCTTGAAGGCATGTTAAAAAATATTGAAATGCTTTATGAATTAAATTTAATAAATGATAATTGCATTTTAATAATCGTCTCGTATCACTCGCTCGAGGACAGGATAGTTAAATATAAATTCAGGGACTGGAATAAAATTTTAGGCGAGATTATCACGCGTCATCCGGTCGTACCCAGTGATGAGGAAGTCGAGCGCAATTATAAATCTCGAAGTGCTAAGCTCAGAGCATTTAGATTTAAATTAAAATTTTAAAATTAAAAATATTACGTAAAAATACGCATTAAAAATTTTTTATGCTATAATTTCAGAAAATAAAAATAAATTTAAAATTTATTTTAAATTTTAAAAAATTTTCGGAGGAGTGAGCTGGCGATGCCTGGGACGGATAGAAAACGTTCGGTCAAGGGATTAATGACGTTTATAGTAACTGCAGCTGTATTTGTCGGCTGCGTGTTAGGTCTCGGCGTGCTGCGCTTTTACTCTGCCAAGCTTGCATATTATCTCGATTCTCTTAATGTCTCGGTGAAGAGATACGCTGACCAAGAAGTATTATTAAAGCAGGAACTCTCGGCTTTGACTGCGCCGGTGAAAATTTACAGCTATTGCCGTGAAACGCTCGGCATGGAAAAAGTTATGACTGCCGAAGTCCTGCCAATGTATAACCGCAATAATAATAATTATTTAGCCAATAATAAAATTAATATTAATAATAATAAATCCCGCGCTGAAGTCCCGGGCTGGCTGAAGAGCTTTGCATGGCTCTTCGGCAGATAAATATAATAAATTAAATTATTTAAATTATTATGTTTAGAAAAAAAAAGCATGTAAAGCGTGAGAAGCCTCGGTCAGTGCCATGGTATAAGCTTATTACGCCGTGGCATTTATTTATACTGGGCTATGCCATTATTGGCCTAACGCTTGTTGCGCGGCATTGTTACCCTGAATTACGTGTGATGCAGCAGTCGCAGCATCAGTATTGGCGGCGTGTGCCGATTAACTCAGGCCGCGGCATTATTCAGGACGCAAAGGGCAACGCGCTTGTTATCTCAGAGCCTTTAACCAGTTTAGCAGTAGATCCCTCACTTTTGACTTCAGATGATTTAGGCAAATTATATAATATCTTGCCGTTAAATATTTTCAGTAAATTAAATGACGCTATAGCGCGTAACTCGCGGTTTATGTGGCTCAAGCGCAAGATGCTGCCGGAGGACGCGAAGAAGACGCAGCTTGCGCAGCTGGGAATTAAAGCTGTAAAACTTGAGCCTGATCAAGGGCGGCGCTATACTAACAGTCAGTTATTGTCGCACGTACTGGGCTTCTGTGATATAGATAATCGAGGCTTGGCCGGCATAGAGCAGACATGGGACAGCACTTTATACAGTCCGCCCGGTATGCGCACTGTCATACGCAAGAGCGGCATTCAGCCGGCGATAATGAATTTAGATGAGAAGGCCGAGCAGCGGCGCGTCACGCCGGTTATCACTTTGACCATTGACGGCCGCATTCAGTACGTAGTCGAGAAGCATTTATTTAAAGCAGCTGAGAAGAACGGAGCGAAGTGGGCTGCTGCAGTGTGCATTGACCCGTGGACCGGCGCAGTGTTGGCCATGGCGAGCTGGCCGTCGTTTGACCCTAAGAACCGCACGGGGTCGAGCGAGAAATATTTAAATAATGTAATTGGGCGCATGTACGAACCCGGGTCGACTTTCAAGCCGGTATATTTAGGCATGGCGTTAGAGAAGGGCTGGGCGCGCACGAACGAGATATTTCATTGTCCGGCAAAGTTAAAAGTCGCCGACGGATTTATCAAAGAGTCGTATCCCAAGGCGATGGGCGATATTGACACGGCGCATTTGTTAATCAAGTCGTCGAATGTAGGAATGGCGCAGATTGGAATGCGTGCTGAACGTACGCAGACGTATGAGAATCTGCGGGCGTTTGGCTTTGGAGACGAGACTAATATAGAATTGCCGGGCGTGGCGCGGGGTATCGTGCCGTATCCTGAGCAGTGGCGCGGCGTTGTGCCTGCAAATATTGCGATAGGGCAGGGACTTGCTGTTACGCCCTTGCAGCTTGTATGTGCCGAGGGCGCGATAGTCAACGGCGGAAGATTAATGAGTCCGTATATAGTCAAAGAGGCAATTAATTCTATAGGTGAAGTAGTGTATAAAGGGCGGCCTAATGTAATTAGAGAAGTCTTGACGCCGGAGACGGCCAAGTGGCTGCGGCAGGCCATGCGCGAGGTGGTAGTGCAGGGTACGGGCAAGCGGGCTGCGACTAAAGTAACTAAGCTTGCCGGCAAAACTGGAACTGCGCAGGTGCCTGAGAAGGGAAAGTACAGCGCCAATAGATATGTTGCGTCGTTTGTCGGCTTCTGGCCTTACGAGGAGCCGAAATATTTAATGCTGTTAGTAATCGGTGAGCCGACCAGCGGCTTATACTACGGCGGCGAGTTAGCTTGCCCGCCGTTTAAGGATATAGTCGAGGAGATGGCCGAACTTGAGTACTACGCGCCGGAGGAGCAGAACAATCAGCCCGTCACTGCGCGGAAAAAATAAATTTAAATTTTAAAAATTTAAGGGGCGTTTGCGTTGAGCGTTAAGCTTTTGGATGTGTTAAATCTTGCCAAGAAATTAGATGCAAATCTACAAGTCAAGAATACAGAAAATAATTTGGATGTTTTAATTGAGCATGCCGTATCTGACAGCCGGAGGGCTGAGAGCGGCACGCTTTTTTGCTGCATAAAGGGCGATAGCAGCGACGGACATAATTATATAGATGCAGCTGAGGCTAAGGGTGCAGTGGCGCTGTTATGCGAGCGTGAAGTAAACAGCAAGCTGCCGCAGATTATAGTTAAGTCAACGCGTGAAGTCATGGGCGAGATCGCGGCCTTGATTTATGATCATCCGGCTGAAAAATTATTAATGATAGGCGTAACTGGAACTAACGGCAAGACGACGACTACTTATATAATACGCAGCATATTAAACGCAGCCGGAATTAAATCAGGCTTGCTTGGGACGATAATCGAGAGCGACGGCGTTAATGACAGAGATGCTGATAGAACGACGCCGGAGAGCTGCGTTGTGCAGTCGCAGTTAGCTAAGATGGTCGAGAATAATTGCGGCGCTTGCGTCATGGAGACGTCGTCGCATGGATTATATTTAGGGCGATTAAAGGGCGCAAAGTATGATGTTGCAGTATTCACGAATTTATATCCCGAGCATTTAGATTTTCATGTTGACATGGAAAATTATTTTAATGCTAAAAAGCTTTTGTTCACGCGTTACACTAAGCCTAATTTCACGGGCGCGGCGAATGCTGCAAATGAATTTGGATTAAGGCTTGTGAAAGAATTTAATAATATAACGGGCTTTGCAGTTGGATTAAATAAAGATAACGCAGCTTCGCGTGTCGTGAGCTATAAGACGTCGCTGATTGGGACTGAGATTGAGATTAAAGCCGATGGCTTTGCGGATTTAAAATTATTTAGCCCGTTAATCGGCGATTTTAATGTCTGGAACGTGTTATGCGCGGTCACGGCCTTACGGGGCAGAGTGAGCGACGAGGCGATTGTAAAGGGCGTTGCTGATGTGCCGCAAGTGCCGGGCCGGCTTGAGCGCTACGAACTTAAAAATCATGCGTTATGCTTTATCGACTTTGCTCATACGCCGTCGGCTTTGAGGAGCGTATTAAAGACTATTAGAGATTTGAAGCCGGACACGAGGATTATATCGCTGTTTGGACACGGCGGCGGCCGTTATCAGCTTAATAGACCTGAGTTAGGCCGTGCAGCTGACGAGCTGGCTGATGAGGTTATTATCACGATGGATAATTCACGCGATGAAGATCCGGCTTTAATTGCAAATGCTATTGCAGCAGGGATTAAAAATAAAAATTATAAAATTATTTTAAATCGGCCGGAGGCTATAGCTTATGCGTTAAGTGAATTAAAGTCGGAGCGGGATATATTAGCGGTGACGGGCAAAGGGCCTGAGAAATTTATTATAGTGAAAGATAAGCATATCGCCCATAACGACGCTGAATTTGTTAAGAATTGGCGGACTGAACATGAATAATAATATTGAAAAAATTTTTGGCCGTCATGCTGCGACGGATAGCCGGAATGTTAGAAGCGGCGGAGTATTTATAGCGCTTGAGGGCGAGCGTGTTGACGGCCATGATTATATCGATCAGGCGGTTAATAACGGTGCTGAAATAATTATAGTGCGTAAGGGCAAGCGGCCTGAAAAAATTTATGATAGTAAAATTGAATTTATCGAGCTTGACGAGCCGGAATTAGACTTAGCTAATATAGCTTCGCAGCGTTTAGATAATAATAAAAATTTAAAGCATGTTATTGCTATAACTGGCAGCGTGGGCAAGACTACGACGCGTGAGGCAGTGAAGCTTGTGCTAAGCAAGAAATTTAAAGTTCACGCGGCTGAGCATAGCTTTAACACGCGCATTGGCTGCACTTGCACGGTACTGGCCATGCCGGAAGATGCTGAGATATTATTATTGGAGTTCGGGGCGAATAAGCCCGGTGAAATATTGGAGCTGACGCAGTTATTTGCGCCGGATATTGCAGTTATAACGCAGGTTGCGCCGGTACACTTAGAGGGATTTAAAAATATTGAGGGAGTATTAAGCGGCAAGCTCGAGATCTTAAAGTCTAAGCGCGTTAAGAAATTTTTATATAACGCTGACAATAAATTATTAAGCGATGCAAAGCTTGATGCTAAGCTTGAAAAATTTGGAGTTGGATTTAATGGCTTAGATTTTAAAATTAATGATGTTAAATTTAATTTTGATGACAAGTCGGGAATGCCTTTATTAAAATTTAAATTAAATAATTCTGAGATAGCGGCGGCGGTTTGGGGCGAGCACAACGCGTACCCGTTGAGTTTTGCGGCAGCATTAGGCGAATTATTAGGCGTAAATAATTTTGCTGAGAGCTTAAATAAATTTGCGCCGTTGGACGGCCGGGGCAGGATATATAAGCTTGAGAAATTAAATTTAATTTTAATAGATGATGCGTATAATGCTAATCCGGCGTCGATGCGGGCGTCGCTTGAGACGTTTATAAATATTAATTGTGAATTTAAAAAGCTTGCTGTGCTTGGCGAGATGCGCGAGATGGGCAGCGATGCAGTTAAATATCACACTGAGCTTGAAGAATTATTTAATAAATTAGATTTAATAATGTTAGTCGGCAAGCTGTGGCGCGAGGCTGTTAGAGAACGCAAAAATATTTTATTTGCGGCTGACTGGCGCGGGGCTTTAGAGATTATTAATAATAAAATTAATAATAAGTATATGGCATTGCTTAAGGGGTCTAACAGCATTGGCCTGCAGAATATCGCCCGTGAGTTGATTAATAAAAATGCTTAATAATAATTTTAGTTACGCGCTTTACGGCGCGTTATTTTTTGTGTTGAGCGTGATATTGCAGCATATCTGGATAAAGTTTCAGGTCAGAGAGCATTTTATGCAGGAGCAAAAGAGCTACGGCGTGAATATAGACGTTGAGATCAAGGCTGCTACGCCGTCGATGGGAGGCGTAGTTTTTTTAGTGCTTGCTGTCTTAGCATTAATAATAAATTTATATTTAGGCTATGGCTTAAATGCAGTTTTATTCTGGAGTCTGCCGATAGCCGGAGGCGTGATAGGCTTTGTTGACGACGGGTTAAAATTCTTCACGCATTCGAGCGAGGGCTTTAAGAGTTTAGCGAAGCTTAAAGTGCAGCTTGTTATATGCGCCGTCTGGGTCATTGCGTTATATTTTAATAATAATTTAGGTCTCTGGCCGAGCTTAGATGCGAATAATAATTTGCTAATAGATTTATTGATAATATTTTTAGCGTTTTTAGGCAGCGCCGGGATGTTGAACGCGGTGAATATTACGGACGGGCTTGACGGGCTGGCCGGCGGCTGCTTTTTAATCTCGCTTGCCGTAACGCCTTTAGTCATAGCTATGAATGACTTTAATATTTTAAATATAATAATTTTATTTTTCATAGTTATTGGCTTTATGTTCTTTAACATCAGGCCGGCCTTGACTTTCATGGGCGACACTGGGGCGCATTTTCTCGGCGGCACGCTTGCTGCTGTGGCAATAATGAACGGCAGATTATTAGCACTGGCAGCGATAGGCTTTTTATTTATACTCGAGATGCTGAGCTCGGCCATTCAGATCTTCACGATAAGAAAATTACATAAAAAAGTATTTTTGATGGCGCCGCTGCATCATCACTTTCAGCTTAAGTTTAAGAATAAAGGCGCGGACTGGGACGAGACACGAGTGACGCATTGCTTCTGGCTTGCTCATGCGGTCGGGGCAGTGTTGATTGCGTTAGTGCTCGCGGCGTTGTGAGTTATTCGGGTTGAGCTCTCAGCCCTTTACTATAAATTAATTTATCAATTAAATTTATTAACAGGAGGAGTTTTTATGACAATCATTTTCTTAACGGTTTTAATCATCTTTGTCGCTTCGTTTGCGCTGCCGGCCTTCGGGGCGATGAGCGACGATGATTTTGTTAATTTATGCAGGTCAGGCACGGCAAAGCAAATAGCACAAGCGTTGAAGGCAGGGGCTAATATCAACGCTAAAGACGTGAACGGCGTGACAGCGCTTATGGTGGCAGCAAGGAATAATCAAAATCCAGAAATTATAACAACGTTGCTTGATGCCGGCGCTGACCTCAACGCTAAAGGCGTGAACGGCGCAACAGCGCTTATGGCGGCAGCTGAGGCTAATAAAACCCCCGAAGTCATAAAACTTTTGCTTGATGCCGGGGCTGATGTCAACGCTCACGACAATTTATGCGGCTGGACAGCGCTTATGTATGCAGCATGGGAAAATCAAAATCCCGAAGTGATAAAACTTTTGATCGATGCCGGAGCAAATGTCAACGCTAAAGAAGATAGCGGCAGGACAGCGCTTATGTATGCAGCATGGAAAAATCAAAATCCCGAAGTGATAAAAGTTTTGCTCAATGCCGGGGCAAATGTAAATGTCAACGCTAAAGACAAAGGCGGCAGGACAGCGCTTATGGCGGCAGCAATTAAAAAAGTAATAAAAGTTCTG
>JAFUXM010000192.1 GCA_017470785.1 Synergistaceae bacterium | reverse complement strand
TTTCTACCGCCGTATAGTCCTGAATTAAATCCGATAGAACATTTTTGGAATTGGCTCAAGAAAAAAATCACTGATTCAGTTCCATATTTTCAAAAATTTGATGATGTTATTTATTCAATTTTTAAAGTTCTTTAACTATAGTTTGGTATACGCTATGTAGCTTTGCACGCTGGAAATATCAGGGCAAGCAGCCGAAGTTAGCTGACAACATATTCCCGAGCTACGATACGATAGCAGAGCGTGCGCATCTGGCACGATCTACGACAGCAAAGGCTCTAAAGCATCTGGAAGAGCTGGGCTATATCGAGATAGTCAGCGGCGGCAACGATGGGCGTAGTAATCGCTACACGCTGTCCGTGAAAGAGACGGGGGCGTCCGACAAAGAGACGGGGGGGTCCGACAATCGGACGGGGGGGTCCGACAATCGGACTGTAACAATAACACCTAACAGAACAATTAACAATAGCGCTAAAGCTAATAAAAAAATTGATGATCCGATTGACTTAGAGCAAATGCGCCGAGATGTAGAAAGGATAGGTAAAGGAATATATCATGAATAAATACGCAACAGGACTTCACATGAACGACTCGGACAGGGTTTCACCGGAAGAAATCCGCAAGTTCATACGAAAACTCGAGCAAATGCAAAGCAGCTTACATAGATTTGAATGCAGCGGCAAGACTTGCAGCGAATGCACCGAATTCTGCGAGTTCAGGCCGCGTTATTGACGTTGCTTTTATCGCTGCCGTTGCTGTATAAAATAAGATATTATAAAATATAAATAATAAAATAATTTTAAAAAGCACAAGGAGATTAATTTTGAGCGATAAGCCTAAAAAAACTTTATTAAAGCTTGAGAGCATCGGCAAAGAATACTACGGCAATAGAGTATTAAGCGATGTGAGCTTTGAGCTGAACGCCGGCGAGATATTAGGTCTTGTCGGTGAGAACGGCGCAGGCAAATCGACCTTAATGAATATTTTATTCGGGATGCCGGTCATCGCAAGTACAGGCGGCTACACTGGCCGTGTGTTAATGCTAAGTGATAATAATAAGCTCGAGCCGGTGAAGTTCACAAGCCCGACGCAGGCCTTAAACGCCGGTATCGGAATGGTGCATCAGGAATTCTCGTTAATACCGGGCTTTACTGCCACTGAAAATATTTTATTAAATCGGGAAGTATTAAATCCGTCTTTGCTGGAATATATCTTCAGTGATAGGATGTCAACGCTTGACCGCGCAGCCATGAGAGCAAGAGCCGACACGGCAATTAAAACTTTAGGCGTTGAGATAAGTCCAGACATGATAATATCTGAAATGCCCGTTGGCTATAAGCAGTTTATAGAAATTGCGCGCGAAATCGACCGCAAAAATACGCGGCTGTTGTTCTTAGATGAGCCGACGGCAGTATTAACTGAGACTGAGGCCGGAATTTTATTAAGCGCACTTAAAAATCTTGCAGCTAAGGGCATTGCAATAGTGTTTATCTCGCACAGGCTGCAGGAAGTAAAAGAACTGTGCGACCGGATAGTAGTGCTGCGCGACGGCGAAGTAATTCAGGATACTGACGCTAAGACTGCAAGCGTAAGGCAAATTGCGTCATGGATGGTTGGCCGGGCAGTCAGCAGCGATGAGAAAGGCGGCAGCAAGCTTCAGACTTCGCGGACTGTCTATGATGATATTGCGTTAAGCGTCAAAAATTTATGGGTCGACATGCCCGGCGAGACAGTGCGCGACGTGAGCTTTGAAGTAAAGCGCGGCGAGATTTTTGGAATAGGCGGATTA
>JAFUXM010000191.1 GCA_017470785.1 Synergistaceae bacterium | reverse complement strand
TGCAGAGCCGCCGGCCGAAATCGAGCCGGAAAGTGCGCCCGAGCCGGAGCAAGTTATAGAAGAAGCAGAAGAGCCGGAAGTTGAAGCTGCGCCTGAGCCGGAAGAAATTATAGAAGAAGCAGAAGCCGCGCCGGAAGTTGAAGCTGCGCCAGAGCCGGAAGAAGTTATAGAGCAAGAGCATGAGCAGGAAAGGGATGTAAACGAAATGAGCAACAGCGAACTTAGACATGAGCTTGAACTTGAAATTGCAAGCGTATTTGATCAGTTTAATGAGACGATGGCGTTTGAAATTCTTGACAACGTTTACGGACTTTCGGACGCTGCTTTTGAGCAATTTGTGATTGATTTGCTGTCGAAGAGCGGCTATCACGCGTTTCAAAATGCGCGTTACACGCAGATTAAGTCGGGCGATGAGAGCGACGGCAGCGAGATACACGGGCTTATCATGGATGAGAAGAACCCGATTTATATTCATGCTGTCAGGCGCGACCCGACGAGCGTTATTAATGACGCTGAAGTTGAGAAGTTTGACGAGACGGCCAAGGGCAAGGGCGGCACGGGATTATTTATCACGACTGCGCGGTTTAGTGAACATGCCGAGACGTTTGCTGAAGAGCATGACATGAAGTTAATCGACGGCTATAAAACTGCAAGCCTGATGATGAAGCATAATTTCTGTGTGAAGCTTAAGGACGTATTTGAAATCAAGAGCTTTGATCCTGACGCGTTCGGAGATTATGAAGATTAAATTAGATTAATTATAAGCATATATAAATAGAAGAGGTTTTGAGTTATGAGCAATAGTGAAGTTAGAGTACGTTTTGCGCCGAGTCCGACTGGGGCGCTGCACATCGGCGGCGCTCATACGGCGCTGTTTAATTGGCTGTGGGCGCGTCACACCGGCGGCAAATTTATTTTGCGCATCGAGGACACGGATTTAGTCAGGTCTACGAAAGAATACGAGCAGACTATCATGGACGGCATGACGTGGTTCGGCCTTGACTGGGACGAAGGGCCTGACAAGGGCGGAGACTTTGGGCCGTATAGACAGTCAGAGCGTTTAGATATTTATCGCAAATACGCTGAGAAATTGCTTGATGAGGGCAAGGCGTATAAAGACGGCGAGGCTATTATATTTAAAGTTGAGCCCGGGCTTGATATTTCGTTTGATGACATGGTCTACGGCCGCATAAATGTTATGAGCGACGGCTTGAAAGAGCAGAACTCGGATAAATTAAAAGATATAGTTATTATAAAATCTGACGGTATGCCGACGTATAATTACGCGGTTGTCATAGACGATGCGTTAATGCACATGACCCATGTAATCCGCGGCGAAGATCATATTTCTAATACGCCGAAGCAAATTTTAATTTATAGAGCGTTGGGCTTTGCTGAGCCGCAGTTTGCGCATCTGCCGATGATTTTAGGCAAGGACAAGAAGAAGCTGAGCAAGCGGCACGGCGCAACGAGCGTTTATGAATATCGTGATATGGGCTATATGCCTGACTCGGTGTTTAATTTTCTGGCGTTATTAGGCTGGTCAGCTGAAGATCACGAGATATTCACGCGGCCCGAAGCAGCGGAGCTGTTTGAATTAAAGCGCGTCACGCGCAAGCCTGCCGTGTTTGACCCTGATAAATTAAATTATATAAATCAGGAGCATTTAAAACGGCTTGAGCCGATGACGCGGTTAAACATGATTAAGCCGTTCTGGGAAGCTATGGGCTTGCCTGTTAAAGAACATGACGATAAATGGCTTGCGGATGCTTTAACGTTAATGGCAGGCCGCGGTCAGACTGCAAAAGAGATGGCGGAATTTGCGGATTATTTCGTATCGTTTGAGCCTGTTAAAGCACGGTGGGACGGTAAAGATATAAGCGATGAGCGGCGCGGCAGCTTGAAGGAATTTTTTAATGCTGTATTAGCCGTGCCTGAGTGGACGCATGAGAGTTTAGAGGCTTGCGCTCGCACTTGGGTTGAAGAGCACGGCGTGAAGATGAAGGATTACGCTATGCCGTTAAGATTTGCATTGACCGGAATGAAGGTCAGCCCGGGAATATTTGAAGTTGCCGTGCACTTAGGCCGCGATGAAGTCAGAAAGCGCCTTGAATTTTATAATTTAATTTAATTTATTTAAATTATGCTAAGCAATTTATTAGCTGATATAGTCGCGTGGCTTGTAAGCACTGTAGGGCAGCTGGGCTATACGGGAATAACGGCCTTAATGTTTTTAGAGTCGTCATTTTTTCCGTTCCCAAGTGAGGTAGTGATGCCACCGGCCGGATATTTGGCGTGGAAAGGCGAGATGAATTTATGGGCTGTGTTAGCGGCTGGTATTGCCGGAAGTATTTTAGGCGCAGTGTTTAATTACTGGATCGCTGTGAAGTTCGGCAGGCCGTTTTTATTAAAGTACGGCAAATATTTATTTATATCGCCTGAGTCTATAGACAAGGCCGATAAATTTTTTGTCAAGCACGGCCATGTAAGCACGTTAGTCGGCAGATTACTGCCTTTAATCAGGCAGTATATCTCGCTGCCGGCGGGAATTGCGCGTATGCCGATGAAGACTTTTATATTATTCACGGCGATAGGCGCGGGCGCGTGGGTTGCAGTCTTGACTATATTGGGCTATATACTCGGTGAGCATCAGGAATTATTAAAAGAATATTTGCATGTCATAACTTTAGGCTGCGTTGTTTTAGCTGCGTTAATAACCTGCGGCTATTTGTTATGGCTGAAATTTAATAAGTCTAAATAATTTATTTTTAATTTAATTATTAATTATGGGAAGAGGCGTTTCAGCTTCTCCCATTTAATTTTATATTTTATAATTTTATAATTTTATATTTTACATTTGAAAGGTGATGTTAATTTGGGTCGAATAGTCAAAAATTTAGGGCTGTATTTAATTTTGATTTTGCTTGTCGTGACGCTTGTAAATACTTTTCTGACGCCGGAGGAGACGCCGGTGCAGCAGCAGTACGACGAGATAGCGTACAGCGAATTTTTAAGCGAACTTGATGCCGGTCATGTTGCGATATTGCAGATAAGAAATAATACGCAGTCGTCTGAATCAAGTTCGGCTTTATTACAAGGCGAGTTACAGAGCGGAAGACGATTTTTGACGTATGGAATTAACGCGGCTGAGATTGCCGAACGGGCTGCGCAGAAGGGCGTTACGGTCACTGTCGAAGCGCCGCAGAAGACATCTTGGACGAGTTTATTAACGTCTTTAATCCCGACTTTGTTATTAATCGGTGTCTGGATATATTTTATGTACACTATGCAGGGCGGCGGCCGGGGCGTTATGTCGTTTGCAAAGAGCAACGCTAAATTATTTCTTGATAACAGGCCGAAAGTTACGTTTAATGACGTGGCAGGCTGCGAAGAATCGAAAGAAGAACTGCAGGAAGTTATAGAATTTTTAAAAGAGCCTGAGAAATTTACGAAATTGGGCGCGAAAGTGCCGCGCGGCGTGTTGTTATTAGGACCGCCCGGCACTGGCAAGACATTGTTAGCAAGGGCAGCAGCCGGTGAAGCTGACGTGCCGTTCTTCTGCGCAAGCGGCTCTGACTTCGTCGAGATGTTTGTAGGTGTAGGCGCGGCTCGAGTGCGTGACTTATTTGATCAAGCTAAAAAGTATCAGCCGTGTTTAATTTTTGTCGATGAGATAGACGCAGTGGGCAGGCACAGGGGTGCTGGCTTAGGCGGCGGCCATGATGAGCGCGAGCAGACTTTGAACCAGTTATTGGTCGAGCTTGACGGCTTCGATGACACGAGTTCTACTATATTAATTGCTGCGACTAACAGGCCTGATATTTTAGATCCAGCATTGCTAAGACCCGGCAGGTTTGACCGGCATATCACGGTAGATAGGCCGGATGTTAAAGGCCGTGAGGAAATTTTAAAAGTTCACATGCGCGGCAAGGAGTTTGATAATGACGTCAATACTAATATTTTAGCTAGGCGGACGCCGGGGCTTGTAGGCGCTGACTTAGAGAATTTAATTAACGAAGCGGCGCTGTTAACTGCAAGGCATAATAAAGACAAAATCGGGATGGCCGAGCTTGAAGAGGGAATAGAGCGGGTAATGGCCGGGCCTGAGCGCAAGAGCCGATTAATTAATGACAAAGAGAAAAAAATTATCGCGTATCACGAGATAGGTCATGCGATGGTCGCGCGGGTGCTGCCGGACAGCGATCCGGTTCATAAAATCTCGATAATTCCGAGAGGCCACGCGGCATTGGGCTATACGCTGCAAGTGCCTGAGGAAGACCGATTTTTAATGTCGCGCTCTGACTTGCTTAACCGCATTACTATTTTGTTAAGCGGCCGCACAGCTGAAGAGCTTGTGTTCGGCGATGTGACCAGCGGCGCTGCCAATGACTTAGAGCGTGCGACTAGAATTGCCCGTCAGATGGTAACTGAACTCGGCATGAGCGACAAATTAGGCTTAGTTAAGTTAGGCAATAAGCGCGAAGAGATATTTTTAGGCCGTGACATAAGCGAAGATCGCAACTACAGCGAGGAAGTGGCGAGCGAGATCGACAAAGAGGTCAAGGCTATTATAGATAAATGCTATTTCAATGCGCGTGAAATTTTGTCGGAGCGGCGGACTTTGATGGACAAGATAGTTAAGATATTGCTTGAGCGCGAGGTCTTGGACGGCGACGAGTTCGCGAAGCTCATGGACGGCGATAGCGATAGCAAGCCTGAAGAGCCTGCAAAAGTTAACAGCGCCGGTGCCGAGAGTGCAGAGCCTGAAGAGCTTAAAGAGCTTAAAGATAATTTGCCGGACTTGCCTGATGTAAGAATAGACAAGCTGCCGGATGATAAATTCATGGCGTAAGCGTTAAATTACAAATTAAAAATTAAAAATTAAGCGGGACTCGATTGTATAAATCAGCCCCGCTTTTTTCATGTTGAAATTATTGTGAAAATATATTTTTAAATTTTAAAATTAATTTATTTGCATGGGCTGTAGCCGCAGCTGAAGCAATACGCGCAGCCTGATAACATCTCCATTGGAGCGCCGCACTCGGGGCAGATCACGTCGCCTTTCGATGTTCGGCTCATTAAATTATTATCAAACTGCTGCCGCTCGATTAATTTCTCAAGCAAAATAGCTATCGCGTCAGGTATCGACCGCGCAACGTGCTCTTCGTCAAAGCTGAACATCCAGTACTCTTTGCCCGAGAGGCCTTTTAAAGTATCTATAAAGTCCTCGATGCGGCAGCCGGAGCGCAGGCCTATCGAGATTACGCGGGACAGCGCCTCGGCCATTGCCTTTAACTCAGAGCCGCTCTTGCCGACGTTGATAAATATCTCGAACGGATCAGATCCGTCGAAGTTTAACGTCAAGTAAATACTGCCCCACGGCGAACTTTCTTTTATAGTCTTGCCGAACACGACAAGCCCTGGGCGGGCCTTCACCATGCCGGGCGTTTTATTAAGCTTGGCCTCATCCTCGGGTTTCTTTGCTTCTATCGGCTGCTCCGACCTCGAACCGTCTCTGTAAATCGTAATGCCCTTGCAGCCAAGTTCATAGCACTTCTCATAGACCGCCCTTACATCTTCAATAGTAGCGCTGAACGGCAGGTTCACCGTCTTGCTGATGCCGCTGTCGATAAACTTCGCAAATATTCCCGTCACGTCCACGTGCTGCTGCGTAGATATATCATAGGCCGTTACGTAAACCGGATTAGCCAGCTTGCCGTTTGAAACTTTATACTCGATGCGCTGCTCCGGCGATAATAATTTATGCCAGAAGTCGCGCTCTTCAGTGCCCTTGCCGTCAACTTTAGCGATCTTGCGCGACCAGCTCCAAGCAAAATTAGGCTCAATGCCAGAACTCGCGTCCATTATCATAGAGATAGAACCCGTCGGCGCAATCGAGAGCCGTCGGCTGTTGCGCAGCTCGCCTAACGTCAGCGCCTGCAGAATAAATTTCGCATCGTCAAAATCTTTATTTAATAACTCCTCAAGCGTGTTAATTAACGTGACCGGAATTATACCGCTCTGACGCATATTCATTAATAAATCATTAAAGCTCTCAGCCGTTAATTCCTCAAAATATTTATCACTGAATATATCTATATCTTGCTCTAAGCTTAACTCATCCGCAAATTTCTTAAATAATTTATTAACTAAGCCGCTCTCAGGAAACGGCGACTTGCCGGCGTCGCTTACTATCTTTACAGTTGCGGCCAGAGCGTGTGAGGCCATCTCGCCGCCTAATTTTCTGCACCAGTCCTTAAACTCCTGCGACCCGTAAACTATATTCTGCAATATAGCTGCGTCCGCAAGCCCCATAATGCCCAGTCCTACCGGCCTGATTAATTTAGTTCGCTCACCGATTTTCTCCAACGGATAGCTGCACGCGTCTATCACTAAATCTAAATAATATATAGACCTATAGACCTGCGCCTCAAATTCCTGCCAGTCAAATTTATTTTCTTTCACAAACGCTTCAACATTGACCGAACCTAAATTGCAGCTCGTGTAATTAGGCAGCGGCTGCTCACCGCATGGATTAGTCGCCTCTATAGTCCAGTCAGGATTTAATTTAAGCAAATTATCCTGCTGCGCCCGGTCAATAAAGAATACGCCCGGGTCGCCGCGCTTCCATGCGCTCTCGCATATGTGATTTAATAAATCTTTTGCGCTCAAAGTCTTAACAGTGCGGCCGTCAGTGCGCGACTTCAATTCAAACGCGCCGCCGGCCTTTGCTGCATCCATTAATTTATTCGAAACTGCAACCGAGATATTAAAATACGGCAGGCGGCCTTCTTCAGTCTTGCTGTCGATAAATTGCTCTATATCAGGATGATCGTCAAATAACATTCCCATTAAAGCTGCGCGTCTCTTGCCGCCCTGTACTACGACTGCGCCCATCGTGTTCCAAGTCTCCATGAAGCTCACCGGCCCTGAGGCTTTGCCGCCGGTGCCGCCGCCGATCATCGCGCCCTGCTCACGTAAATATCCAAAATTGCCGCCCACGCCGCCGCCGAACTTGCTAATAATTCCAGCGTCTTTCACAGCCTCAAATATTCCTTCTATGCTGTCAGGCACGCTTATAACAAAGCACGCAAATAACTGCTGATTTTTAGTCCTGGCCTCATACAGCTTTTTATAATCTGCAAATTTCATCTCGTCAGGATCTTTATATATAATCTCGGCAAATTCAGGCTGCACAGTCAGACCGGCCGCCGCACTGAACAGACACGGCGAATTAAATAAAAACCGCCGGTTTAATATATCGCTCGCTATATTCTTTTCTAATCTTATCAGCCACTCTAAACTCTCGGGCAAGTCGCTTAAATATGCACTCTCCGCACTCGCAACTGTCCTCGCAACCCTGCGCGTAAACTCCTCAAAGCTCGCCTCTTTCCTGATCTTATTTAATTTTATATCGTACATCTCGACAAAGTAACGCTGGCTTAAAAGCCACATCGCGTTATCCGACAGCCTCGGCTTTAATCCAGGCTCCAATTCTTTACTAGAAATTAATTTATTAAAATAATCTCTTAAATAATGCATTAACAATAGCGCTCCTTCTATAAATCTAAAAATTAAATCAAGTTCAGAAATTTATTTTCGCGTAAATTCTGCGCTTTAAAAAATTTTGGGCGTAAAAAATCCCCGACCCCTTAACGCAGAGGCCGGGGACAGACTTTTCACTATAACTAAATCTAATGCTTAATCAAATTATTTAGCTTCGTCTTTCTTTTCGTCTTGCTTCTCATCCGGAGCATTAAGAATTTTATTAAGCTTCATTAACTTCGCGAATAAGCCGTCTTCGATATTATCAAGCTTTTCAGTCATGAAATCTACAATGCAAGTGCCGTACTCGGGCGAATAAAATCCTACAGACGGTATCGAGAGCTTAGCGTCCAATATCTCATTCACGGCTGCCATTACGGCTTCGGCCTTATCGCCAAGAGCCATCGGCGCGAACATTCCGGCCATCGCAATGACGCCAGCTCCGTCGCCCTTGAAATAATCCTGCACGCCCTTAAAGTCAACATAGCCCGACCCAAGCGAGTCTATCGCCATTATCTCCGCAAGCTGTTTAGCTCCTGAAAGATCAGGCGCTGCGCCTAAGCTGTCTTTGTCGGCCATACCGGCATATAACATATTGCCCTTAAGCCCTAATAACACAGGCACAGGACTTACCGACGAGTCAACCTGATATAAGCCATTCCAGCCCTCGGCCTCGACAGGCATTAACAGCTTGTCAGCCTGCTTCACTGCAGCGCTCATAATCTCAGCTGCAGAGTCCGCACTCCCGACTTGCGTCATAAACACCGCCGGAACTTTCATTCCCTCAAAGCTCACTAAGCTATTGCCTATGGTCAACGCAAACGAGCCGGTCAAGAAATTAATTAAAGTCTGCTCACTGATATTAAACGCCTTTAAAGCATTCACTGCGTCGCCCCATATATCAGCAAAGCCCGGGTAAACTTTAATATTTTCGCCGTCTAAATTCGTGCCTAAAGCTAATAAAGGCGATCTGTCGCCCATTAAATTAATATAGCCGCCTTTGACCGGCTTGGCCGTTAATAACTTCTCAAATCTCTCAGCTAAAGCCGACATATTAACATTAAACGAAATTCTAAATCTGTCAGCAAGGTTCTCAAATGCGGTCTCGCTGTTAATCGGCTCATCGAGCATACTCAAAGCCGCTTCATAATCCTTCTTGCTCACGCCGGTCTCTTCAGCCGGCGCAATTTTCCTCAGCACGTCCATATCAACATGCGAAATCATAAAGTCTTTAGCGCTGAATTTGCGCTCAAGCTTCATGCGCAGCTCTTCTTTGTCAACAGCGTTAATAGCAGCAAGCACATCCGCCGCACTAACCGCAGCGATTAACAAATCGCCTTTCGCACCAATAAAAACAGTATCAAGAACGCTTAATAAGCCAGTCGCTTCGTCTTTCTTAACTTCCAACATAGCTGAAGCCATCTCAGCAACAGGGCTTGTCTCGCCTAACACCAACGCCGCTATGTCCTCAGCCTTGGCCTCGCCCTTCGCAACTAAATCAAGCTTGCCCTGCAAAGCCTTCGGCAGTTTAACTATCAGCTGCGCAAATGCCGAGTCGTCATCTTCAACGCCGCACTCTATAACGCAGCTCTCCGCAGGCACAGCAGCAATCGCTCCGGTAATCATAGCTGCCATAGCATCATCAAGCCCAGCCGCCGGCGCAAATAACTTTACAGCCCGCTCAGACACTAACCATCTTAAGAAATTTCCTAAATTATCAAGCCTTAAAATACCGTAGACTGACTTCTCAGGCTTGGGAGCAAGGGCATCCTCCGGCTGATACGCCATGACGGGAACGGCTGCGAAGCACAGCATCACGCATAACACTGCCGCGAAAATTTTAATTTTTAAACTCTTACGCATAACAACATACCTCCTGATTAATTAAATTTAATTTTAAAATTTTAAATTTTATTTAATCACGTTAAATATTTTACTCCATAATCCATTTTTAAAATTTATTTCTTTTAATTTAAAATTAATTTCAATCTCGCCGTGATTTAACACGCTTGCAGTTACTAACGGCACAGACAGCTCAGCCTCCAAAAAATTTTTTATTTTCGCAAGCTCATTTTTCTTGCCGGCCATCGCCGCTAAAAATGATAACGCTCCGCTCGTCTCCCGCTGCAAATATTTTCTCAGCGCCTCAAAATTTATATACAGCGCAGCCAATGCCTTTTTATTAACTAAATCATTAAACTCAGCTTCTAATTCTTTATCTAATTTAATTTTATTGATTAAATCAGGCTCGAACATGCCGAGATATAAAGTATTATCTAAATTGCCTAAGTATAAAGGCAATGGACTTACAGTCACCGGCGCTTTTAACAACATGCCCCAGCCCTCAGCCTTCACTTTATTAACATTATCTTTGGGAATTATGTCCATAAAAGCTTCAGCTGCTTTAATATCTTCGCAAGTCTTAGCAAGATATATAGCAGGCAATTTAAATAACCCCATGCTGACATAAGCGCCGCCGAAATTAAACGCGAACTTGCCATTAACTAAATCAAATAATAATTCTTCATCTATATCATTATTATTTAATAAATTTTTAACTAAGCTATGCAGCTCTTTTATATCTCTAAGCGCATTTAAATTTAAACTCGATCCAAAGGCAATAAACGGCGTCGAATTTATATTCAAATCAAGATTGCCGCCGGTTACCGGCTCATTGACGCAAAACGTATTATAAAATTTCTCGCTCAAAGCCTCACGCAAATTCATAAACGCGCTTAATTTAAAATTATCTTCCTGCAAATCAAAATCAAGCTCAAAATTTAACGGCGCTTTAAACATGCTCTTAAATAATCTTAAATTCTGCGCCTTAAACATCCGCCGTGTCCTGCCGTGCCGATTAATATAACGCAATATAGTCTCAGTGTTTAAATGCGCGTAAATAAAATTCTGCGAATTATATCTGCGATTTAAATTTAATCTAAATAATTTATTATCTATCGCAGCTATTCCGGCCTTAACTATCTCCGGCGAACTTCCAAGCAATAATAAATTTTCCCGCGCACTCATCCATATATTATTATTCACGCGCAGCAAATTTTTATTTTCATCATGCTCGGCCTTAATAATTCCGTCGGCTATAGCATCTAACGGGCTATTATCTCCAATCAATAATTTTTTTAAATCATCAGGCTCAGCATCGCCGCGCTCTATCTTGCTTAATATATCTTTATAATTTTCATTAAAGTCAAATGCTGCCTTAACAAAACTTCTGCCCTGCGCATCAAGACCTGCAACAAACATCAAAGCACGGCAGCCAACCCGCGAAGCTATAGCTTTTATCATGCCTATATCTTCCGAATTAAAATCTAAGACCGGCGCGAATAAATTTAAATTTTCATCACCAAATATCCAGTTCACGAGCCCGTTCACATTCTCAAGCTTAAACGCTGCGTAAATTGCACTATCAGGACATGAGCTTACAGCATCGTCAACTCTAATATCAACATCAGCCAGCGCATACCCAGCATAAAACATCACGCACAAATTAACAATCAAAATTTTTAATAATAACTTCTTCATCTTTAATATA
>JAFUXM010000190.1 GCA_017470785.1 Synergistaceae bacterium | reverse complement strand
GGCCGCCGCTTATAATCCTCCAGTGCAAATCGCCCTCGTCAAGCGTTAATTTCTCGTCAAGCCCGAACTCGACGCTCTTCATTCCCGTCTCCATGCCTAAGACGTCAAACACGTCCATATGGCTGTGATCTACCGCCCGCTTCTCCTGCACCGACGCAAGCCGTCCGACCTGAATGCCTTTGTTAGGATCAGTGACTTCAAAATTAAAATTAAATAACTTCTTGGCCGCGCCCTCAGCCTCGAGCGTTAATTGCGGATAACGCAAGGCTTCCTGATTTTCGTTCACCGTCAGCGAGTTATCAAGCGCACCGGTTCTCTGCGCTACAACTACAAGCTGGTCGCCGTCAGCCGAAGCCCGCGAGTAAACGCCCTCTATAGAATTTAATTTATCTGCAATCGCGTCTATATCATCGCCGTCATTAATATAAATTGTAATGGGATTTGCGTCGCCGACTTTCACCGACAGCGAACTCGTCGAGCTTGATATATTATCAGAGCCGAATAACTGCGCAGCACCGCCGCTCATGCTGCTAATATCGCTTACTGTGACAACGCCTTGAGTTGACTTCAAGACTAAACGCCCGTTCACAGTAGAGGCGAACGGATCATCTCCGGCGTCCACCGGCATTTTTGAATTTATATTATCTATTAAGTCAGAGATAGAATTGCAGCCGTCAAATTCAAAATCAAAGCTTTGAGTGCCGCCGTCAGAATCCGTCAAAGTTATATTAATTCCCTTGCCCATTCTGTCGTCGCGCCAGCTCGCAACGTTTATATTGCCCATCAACGCGTTATATTCCGGCTTCTCGCTTGAGTTAGCAGTACCCAATAAATCCGTGAGAGCTGAACCGGACGCGCGTATCTCGTCGCCTGTGCCTGTAGATATTACTAATTTTCCGCCTTGAATTTCAAAATCTAAATTCGCAAAATTACTTTCAAGATATGAAATTAAGCTGCTGCTGTCAGTAACAGTATCATCAAATACACAAGTTTCAGTCACGCCGCCGGACATTAAAGTCAAATCTTTGCCGGCCAAATTAGACAAGTTTATATCAACATTGCCGCCTAAAATATTATTATTCCAGTCCGGCAGAATAGCATCGCCGTTAGTATCTTTATCGAACTGCAAGCCTGATAAAGTCTGCGGCACGGGCATATAATCAGTGTCGGTCCAGCCAGTTATGCCGATCTTCTCGCCGCTCAAGCTCTTAATTATTAACTGCTGCTCGTTTGTATTATAATCTTTGTCAACGTACGCGCTGACTAACATATCCGCGCCCTGCTCTTTCAGCGAACGATTTACTAAATCCGCAATATCATCAAGGCTAATTCCCGTGACCTCGCCAGGATCTCTGAATCTGTTATAATCTGTCGATTTAGTTTTATCTGTCGCGACCTCGTCGATCCACTGCTCAGGAATATAAACCGGCAGCGTGCGATTGCCGACGGTAATTTGAACTTTCTCCTCGCGGCCTGTCCACTTCCAGTCAGTCGAAACTTTATGACTGCAAATAAAATATGAGTTCTCAGTGTTCGGAACAATCTCTTTGCCGGTGAACGATACGTCGCCTAATAACCCGTCGCCCAAGGCGTATTGAATGCGCTCGTCCGCTCCGTTATATTTAACGCTTCCGTCGCTTTGAACAGTGAACGGCGGTGTTGACGTGTCCGTGCCTCCAAATATATATTGCCCCGCAACTTTAGTATTAAGCGCGTCTATTATAGCCTGCTTCTCGGCTTTAATCTGGTCTGTAATATCTTGAAGTTCGCTCGTGTCTAAAGCAGCATCGCCGGCCTGTATCGTCAGCTCGCGTATTTTTTCGGCGGCACTTAAAGCAGTGTTTAAAGCTCCGTGAGAATATTTAAGCATTGTAACGGCGTTCTCGCTGTTCTCCTGATACTTTTCATTTGCGTCAAGCGCGGATTTTATTTCAAGCGAACGCGATATTGCCGATGGATTATCTGAAAGTTTTGAATATTTATTCCAAGTTGACATCTGACGCTGCAAGTCCTGCAAATTTCC
>JAFUXM010000189.1 GCA_017470785.1 Synergistaceae bacterium | reverse complement strand
CACTTCATCTTGAACTTCCCGATGGAAATCTATATTTTGCGCCGATCATTAACTGGGGAAAATACAGAGAAGAAAACGGTAGGCTTGTCATGCCTGTGACCGTTCGTCTAAATCATGCAATCGCTGATGGCTATCTGGTTGTAAACGTATTTCGTCTCTTGGAACAAGAAATCAAGTCTTTCATGAAGCTCTAATCGCTAAATTCAAGTTTGTGCATATAGAAACACTTTTGTAAAAAGGGAGTAAATTTATAATAGGAGTGATAGAATGTCAGGAAAGTTATTTAGAATTATAGTTTTAATTTCGTGTCTCGCGTTCGCGCATTCAGCATACTCTGAGCCCATAACGCTTGAAACTCAGGGAAGTTTCATGATCGGCGGCAGCACTGTTAAGAATGACGGAGAGTTTATCGCTAATGACTGGCTCAGTCAGTCAGGCCAGACTGCTTACGAGGCTCATATCAAAGAGAACTTTGATATTTTGGACTTCAGCCTGACGGCCGGTGAGATGGCTCAAATCGCAGCCCTTGAACAGAACCCCAGAAATTCAAGTTATTAAATTTAAATTATTAAAATTAAAAATTTATATTTTATGGAGGATGATATTAATGAAAGAAATAATTTTAGTGATATTTAAGGCTGGACTGCTTGTGCTTCTGTTTGCAGCGGCGGCGTGTGCAGCCGAGGCTCAGACTGTTAAATATATTGATGCGCCGAAGTTTGACGGGCAGATTTATCTTTATGATAATGCTAATAATAAAGCAGATATTGAATTTGAGCAGTGGTACGAGATAGAAGGCCGCGGGCAGTTTGTGCGCAATGTGAAAGTGCCGGTTTTAATTCCGTATCTGCCTGACGCAGCCAAAGCAAACGGCGCAGCGATTATAATTGCGCCCGGCGGAGCATTTCTGCATCATACGTTCGGCAGCGGCGGCTACGAGGCAGCCGAGTGGTTTAGAAGTCAGGGCTTTGCGGCGTTTATATTAAAATATCGAGTTGAGATAACGCCGCGTGATGAAGCGGACTATCAGGCTTACGTAGCTGAGAAGATGGCCGGTTATAGAGCAGGCGGCCTAAGCGGCAAGCCTCGCAGAGCTAAAGGCTTGGCGCCCGCAACGCCTGACTACGCATTTGAAGATATTAACGCAGCCGTGAAATTATTGCGGACTCGGGCAAGCGAGTTTAATATTAAGCCGGATAAAATCGGCATAGTCGGGTTCTCAGCCGGAGCGCCGATGGCAGTTTATAATGCTGAGAGCGCGCCGCTTGACAGCAAAGCAGATTTTATTGCTTCGATATATGGCCAGCTGGTCATGCGTGACATACCGGATAAACTGCCGCCGCTGTTCGCCGCTATGTCGTCAGATGACGAGCTTTCAGGTCAAAGCGGCTTTGAAATTATTCAGGCGTGGCAGAAGCGCGGTATTGCCGAGCTGCACTTATACGGTCAGGGCGGCCATAACTTCGGCATGGGCCACGCGCCGTTCACAAATTATTTATGGCCGACGGAATTTTTAGCTTGGCTCAGGATGCTTGGAATTATTAACCAGCCTGCGAACGAGGCGAAAATTAAATTAAATAACGGCCTCGAGATGCCGCAGTTTGGTATCGGCACGTTTAAATCAAGCGCAACGCAAGCTCATGACGCAGTGCTTGCGGCGCTGAAGGCCGGTTATCGCCATATCGACACGGCTCATGCGTATCAAAACGAGCGCGGCGTCGGTGCGGCTGTCAAAGAGTCCGGCATTCCGCGTGAAGAGATTTGGATAACGAGCAAGTTATGGCCAACTGATTATAACTCGGGCAACGCAGCAGAGTCGATTAATAAAATGCTCGAGCGGCTCGGCACGGACTATATAGATTTATTATATCTTCATCAGGCCGTGGGCGATTATACGGCAGGCTGGCGCGGCCTTGAAGAGGCCGTGAGGCAGGGCAAGGTCAGGGCGATAGGCTTATCTAACTTTGATATTAAAGAAGAGTTGTTTGATGAAATTTTAGCCAAAGCCGAGATTAAGCCTGCTATAGTTCAAATTGAGCTGCATCCGTATGCGCAGCGCAAAAATTTCCGTGAGAAGTGCAGAGCAAATAATATTGCTGTTGAGGGCTGGTATCCGTTAGGCGGCACGCACGGCGGCAACGCTGTATTGTTTAAAGATCCGGTAATTCTGGAAATTGCTGGCCGTTACGGCAAGACACCGGCTGAAATTATATTGCGCTGGCACGTTCAAGAAGGCTTTGCGGTGATACCTGGCTCCCGCAACGAGGCGCATATCAAGCAAAATATTACTGTATATAACTTTAAGCTTGCTGAGTCTGACATGAATAAAATCCGGGCGCTTGATGCTGAGAAGAGATTTTTCACGTCAAGCTGGGAAGATATTCAGCGGTTTAACGACTGGCGCCCCGAAGATTAATTAATATTAATTATAATATAAAATTTCCGCAGGAATAGCTGCGCTATATGCTCCTGCGGAAATTATTTTGGGCTTATATATTTTCAAGATATTCTTTTGATCGTAGTAATGTGTAGCCTTTGTCGTGTTACATTCAACTTTTTAACGCTTTACTTATAATTGGTTACGTAAGCCATAGTTTTATATTATAAATTTTTTAGTTATACTTCTTTACGACATGCTTATAAACTCTCAGGATTTATTTTGCCGCAAGCGCAAAAATTTTAATATAAATAAAAAGGCCTCCTGCTGAAAATTAATTCAAGCAAGAGGCTTTTATTAGGAGTTGTTATCGTGAAATCTAAATTTAAAATTTAAAATTAAATAATTCTGAATGATCCGTGAAGGACGCAGCGGCGCACTCTGCAGAATGATGCAGGAGTGGTCGGGCCCTGGCCGGTGGCCGTAGCAATTGTGAACGCTGTCGGGCAATCGCCGCCTACGCCGATCGACGCAAGCGATGCAGAATTCTTAACGAACATAGTCGTCTGCATCTCGCGAGCCATGCGGCTCATGTTGTCAACGTTCTTGCTATGTATGCAGGCTGAATGTCTGAAGCCGTGCTCAAGTCTCTTTGCCATCGCAAGCGCCTCGTTGAAGTCCGCCGCGCGGATTAACGGCAGTATCGGCATAAGCATCTCTTCCTGCGCGAACGGGTGCATCTCGTCAGTCTCGACCAAAATAATTCTGATATTCGCGCCGACTTTATAACCTATCTTTTCAAGTATGACCTGCGCGTTGCGGCCTACGTAATCACGGTTAGGCTTGCCTTTAACAAGCGTGAGCTTCAACAGCTCTTCGATCTTCGCCGGATCTTTAACTTCAAAGGCGCCGTTCTTGAGCATCTGCTCTTTTAACTCGTCAGCTATGCAATTAACTGCAATAATCTCTTTCTCAGCGATGCACTGCAAGTTATTATCAAAGCTTGAGCCTTTTATAATATCGACTGCGGCCTTTGCTATGTCAGCCGTCTCATCGACAACGACAGGCGGGTTGCCGGGGCCTGCACCGATAGCCGGCTTGCCTGACTGCAGAGCAGCTTTGACAACGCCCGGGCCGCCTGTGGCCGAGATCATGTTTACGTTCGGATGCGTCATCAATGCGTTCATTGCGTCAAGCGACACGTTCTGAAGCGCAGATACAAGGCCGTCCGGTGCGCCGCTCTCTTTAAGCGACTTCATGACGATTTCGACTGCTTTCTGCGTGCACTTAACCGCACCGGGATGCGGCGCAAAGACTATTGCGTTGCCGCCGGAAATCATGCAGATAGTATTATTAATAATAGAAGCTACAGGGTTGGTCGAAGGGCAGATCGACGCGATAACTCCAAACGGCGAAAGCTCCTCAAGCACAAGGCCGTTGTCGCCGGATGTAGCCTTAGTCGTGAACCACTCAGGGCCGGGCGTCTTCTCAATCGCAACGATTTTCTTCGCGATCTTGTCCTCAAGGCGGCCCATCTTCGTCTCTTTCCATGCCATCTCGGCAAGCTCTTCAACATGCGGCCTTAAGTCAGCGCGCAGCTTAGCAATAACAGCCGACTTCTGCGCAATGTTAAACTGCGTGTGCCAAATAGCCTGCGCCTTCTTCGCCTTCTCAGTCAGGACAGTTACTTCATCCTTCGGGGCAGCCGCTTCCGCCGCGCCGCCGTCAGCCTCGGCCAACAGCTTCTCAGCTATGGTCTTAACGAGCTTCGCAAGATCCTGATCTTTTACTTCCATTCTTTAAAAGCGCCTCCGTTCTAAAAATTTTAAAAATTTAAAATTTATTAAAAATTATAATTTATTATTTTAATTTCTTAAAGCCTCAAAGCATTTAACTGCTGCGTCGGCAACCTGCATGTCCTCGTCGGGACTTCCGCCGCTCACGCCCACGGCTCCAACGATTTTATCATTTACTTTAAGCAATCTGCCGCCGCCGAAGGCTACTATGCTCGGGTCATTAAGCAGGCCGTATAACGGCGCCCCGGGCTGGACTAACGGCCCTAAGTCCCGCGTGTCCATCTTTAATTTCAGCGCAGTCACTGCTTTATTCTGCGAGACGTTTATGCTCACGGGCAGCGAGTTCTTCATCCGTTGAAACGCTAATAGACTTCCGTCCGGCGCAAATACAGATACGACCATCGGCACTTTAATTTTTTCGGCCTCGCTCTTCGCAGCTTCTATCATGCTCAACGCCTCGTCAAGCACTACATCAGCCTCTTTATTTACCGGCTTCTTGTCAGGACTTATAATCATGCGCACAACCCGATCAACAAACGTCTCAACGTCAGCTTTATGCGCCAGTGCGAATAACAGGTCAGAAAGCCTATTAATAAATTTATACGCCTCTTCAGAGATCATGGCCTCGCCGTCCCATAAGGGCAACGCCATACGCTCGGCCCGCCGCACCATCGACCGCGCTACATGCAGTGCGCCGCCTGCCTGTGAATCACCGGGAAATACGAACTCGTTCTTCATGGGATAGTTAGCTATAATCTCGTCTATCCATGCTTCAAGTTCTTTCCAGCTCGGCGGCTCAGCATCTTTGCGGCCTCTGGCGACATAGGCCATTAAATCTTGTAATAATTTTTGCACTTTTAATAACTCAGGCTGCAAGCTTTTCGGCGCAAGCGCTCTGGCCAGTCCGACAGCCGAGCTCGTCTCGTCTAACGCCCCGTTAAGTTCAATTCTGGGGTCGCGCTTTGACACTCTCGTGCCGTCCCATAACCGCGTCTCGCCGTGATCGCCGCCGCCTGTATAAATACGAGCCATTTAATTACTCACCTCGCATTTAATTATTTATAAATCAACGCTGTCAACAATGCCTATTATACAAGCGTCGATAGGCACGTTCGGATCTGCTATAGCAGTCTTAGCAGTCGAGCCGCCCACTATTAAAACTATGTCGCCGCGTCCCGCATCGACCAAGTCCGCGCTGACTAAGCTGCCCGTGTCCTTCGGCACAAGCTCGCCGTTGTTTGCAACTAAAGGCGCGACGATAAGCAGCTTATGGCCTCTCATGCGCTCGTCCTTGCGCGTTGACACTACAGAACCTATAACTTGTCCAAGCTGCATAAATAAATCTCCTCTCCTGAATTTTTGCACCCGCCCTTACAGTTTAGCATTTCCTTGCCTCCCTTGTAAGGGGAGGTGGCCGCAAACGCGGTCGGAGGGGTGTAAATTTAAAATTTAAATTAAATCTTTCCGGCGTTTTTAAGCGCGCTCAAGACTTGACTTACCTGCGACTGCGTGCCGACAAAAGCGAGCGAGTTTACATGCTGCGGACAGTTGCCTACAAGCTCGCACACTGCTACGTCAGCTGCCTTCACGCCTATATCAGCTGCGGCCATGATCTCAACTACCATGCCCTGCACTAACAGCACAGCGCCCCAGTTAGCCTGCGCCATGTCAATGCCCTCGGTCTTAGGCATCCGCCGCATAATCATTGCCTTCGCACTCTTCGACGGCGCTTTGATAAACTCATATTTCATCGCCATGTTAAACTAAGCCTCGATTAACTTAATGCCGTATCTGATAAGCTGATCGCGGGCTTCCATCGTTAATTTCACGCCGCCGGTCAATTTAATAGCCGTGACATTTTTCAGCCTGCCGTTCAGCTCGCTCCAAGTGATCCAGCCCGGGCCGCGTAAAGTCAATTCGCCAGTGTTCACATTCTCAGTGATAGGCGCACTTGCAGGCGCTGGTCTAACATTGCGTACTGACGTCTCAGCATGTGAAATCGACGCAGGCGCTGCCGCCTCAGTCTTTTTACTATCGCCCTCGGGCTTAGCATTGCTGTTTAACACCGGCTTATGCGCGTCAGTCATGAAATAAAGTCCCCAGTCTCTTAATCTATCAAGTCTCGAAGCTAAGTGTCTGCCGCACGCAGTCCCGCCGTACCATGCCCACGCGCTCATGCTGCCTTCCATAATCACAGGCACGCCCCGGCCTAAGCAGCCAAGTATCAACGCGCCCTCACGCGACCTCGGCACGCCGTCTAATAACTCGCCTACGACAGTCAAAGGCGTGTCTATCACAACAAGCATGTTCAAGCTCGCGCCCTCGTCTTCAGGCCTTGCTAATTTATCAAGCGCGTAAACACGCTTGGCATTCTGCAAACTCTCAGGCTCTTTTCTGGGATAAGCGACCCACGAGAACGCATCGCACTCAGGCAGCGGCGAATCAAGCTCGCTGCACAGCAGCCCTACGCGGGGCAGCGTGAGACGCTTTATAACTTCCGCGATAATTTGCTCTTCTGTCATTTGATCTTCTCCGCCTCCCGTCTCTTAATCTCACGTTCGAGGCTTAAAGCAATTCCAGCCGGGGTGACTAACAACGGACTCGGCGCTAACACGACTTTATCGCCCACGGCATTGCTTAATATCTCTTCAGCCGTAGGCAATACAGCTCCGCCGCCGCAGACGATAACAGGCACTTTGCCGAAGTAGCCGCTTATTTCCAGATGATTTTTGATTATCGAACCCATCTTCTCAAGCACCGGCTTTAAAATCGGCACTAACATCCTTTTACGCGCCGGATCAGGATTGCGCTTGACCTGCTCGGCCTCTTCAAAGCTTATGCCCATGTTACCAGACAATACAAGTGTCATGTGCGTGCCGCCGGTCGGCTCATCAGCCGTATAGACAGACTTGCCGTCCTGCAATACCGAGATGCCGGTCGTGCCGCCTCCGATGTCAACTATCGCCGCGTCCTTAAACGCCAGCGACTCCGCCGCTGCCACCGGCTCCTCGTAAAGTCCGCCGCAGTCATAGCCTAAACTCTCTACAACATTCGAACAGACTTTCGCAGTCTTCAAGCTTATCCCGGGCGGGTAAGCAGCCGCGCCGATAGCTTCGAAATCTCCGAGCCTGCTGTGCAGCCTGTCAAGGCACTTCTGCATCCCGTGAATTGCGCCCATGTAGTCAACTACGACACCATCGCGCACCGACGACCCAGACGCCTCCATTACTGCCGACACCGGCTCGCCGTCCTCATTCAGCGCTACTAAAACTAAATTAGTCGTGCCTAAGTCAAAGCCAAGATATAATTTATTAAATTTATTCAGCGGCTGTTCCTGATTTAAAGAACGCTCAAGCACGCCTAAGAAATTTACGACGTCCTTATGGAACATGCCGGTAAATTCCGGCTCTTCAGGCTTTGCCTCAGCTTCAGCCTCTGCTCTATCTTCAACTTTAACTTCTTCAGCTTCTTCAGCCTTAATCTCTTTAACTTCAGCTTCAGCGCTCTCAAGCTCCTGCGCTTGCTCAGCCTCTACATCTTTATTATCAGCTTTATTATCAGCCTCGACACGAGAATTTAAATTTAAATCAGGCTCAGACTGCTCCGTCTCCTGATCTGCGGGCTTAATTATATTTTTAATAATCCGCCCGCCGAAATTCTCGATGTCATCAATATTATTACGATCTTTATTATTCAAGAATACGTCCTCTACTTGAGAATCCGGTCTTGCTATGACGGAACTCATTTAGACTTGCTCCTTCGGCTCTTGCGTCTGGGCTTGCTTACAATCTCAGTTCCGACCCCGTCCCCTGACTCTGCACCTGCAGATTCAGCATGTCCCGAATGCTCTTCAGTCCCGTCTTCAACAGGCTCAGGCCGAAAGGGTATATCAGGCTTTGCCTCCTCTGCATTGTCTGCAGCTTCAGGCTTAACTTCCGGCTCAGAAGCCATAGCTTCAGGCGCTCTATAAGACTCAGAAGTCCTTAAAAATTCCGGCTCAGCTTTAACTTCCGGCTCAGTCTCACTTACAGCCTCCGGCTCTGACTTAATTTCCGGCTCAGGCTCGCTTACAACCTCAGGCTCAGATTTAATCTCAGGCTCAGGTTCACTTACAGCTTCCGGCTCTGATTTAACTTCAAGCTCGGGTTCGCTTACTGCTTCCGGCTCTGATTTAATTTCCGGCTCAGGCTCACTTGCAACAGCTTCCGGCTCAGACTTAATTTCCGGCTCGGGTTCGCTTACAACAGCCTCTGGCTCTGGAGCTTTCACAGGCTCGGGTTCTGGCTCAGGCGCTGGTTCTGGAGCTGGAGGACTTGGAGGCACCGGCGGAGTAGGCGGCTTCGGCGAACTCGGCGGCACGCTGCCATCCGGCTCAATTCCGGTCGTGTACTCGTTGCAGTTCCAAATCATGCCCTCGTGAACTCCGGTTGCCGGTCTCGGGATAACAAGCACCGAGTGCGTGCCGTGTACTTTATCCGACACTGCTTTTGCTGCCTCGACAGCAGCCTTCACCGCGCCGACTTCGCCTACGACTTTAATCGTCATGTAGCCGCCGCCGCGCGAGTTCTCACGGCTGACCAAATACACATTCGCTGCTTTCACAGCCGCATCCGCTGCTGCAATCGCCGCAGGCAGCCCTTCAGCCTCGATAAATCCTACTGCTTGACGCTTATTTCTAAGTTCTTTGCTTCTATCCAACAGCCTCACTACCTTTCTGGCGAAGCTGCTCTATGATCTTCTCAGTTACGAGAGATACAAGAGTTTCGAAATCTAAATTATTTAATTTATTATAATTTTCACGCTCTTTTAAATAAGGCGCATCGATCTGATATAAACCTGCGTCCGGCGCGTGAACCTCGTTCTTAACATCAGCCTTGACCTCAGCCTCGACATTAATATTTTTATTATTATTATTAATGTCAGACGTCATAGTATTACGAGCCTTCGCGCTTGCCTCAGCACGCTGCCTTGCAAGCTGTTCAGGCGTCGGGGGCATGGGCTGACTTTTCACAACTCTGGCGGCGGCCTGACCAAGCCAACGCCAGTCATCCGGAGTTTTCATCTCGGCATCAAGCCAAATTTTGCCCGGCAGATGCACAACGCCGATATACGCGCGACCCTGCTCGGCAACTATTCCGACTTGGAGACGCGACCGCAGCGACACGTCATGCGGCGTCTCGCTCAAATCATCGGCCACGCTCCACGCAACTGGTATATGCTCCTCTTCACAGCCAGCGCCGATATAGTCAACTACCTTTTCATCAACCGGCTTATGAAGCGACAGCATGACGCATGGTCTGTCGACCGCCATCTTATCTACCGGCTCGCACCATCTCATTTTGAGGCCTCGCTTAAATCGCCTAAGTCATGCACAACGCCGGTATTAACCGCGTTAATCTCATCGACATATGACAGCACAAGGCCGGTTGCAACCGCATTTCTCGGCCCCTCGCTGCCGCGTATGTTCGCACGGCCTGCTACGACGCTGTAGCCTGCTAACGCCTGCGTAACCATCGTCGGGATCTCAAAGTCCATCGACGAACCGCCGACTAAGACAACAAAGTCTATTAATCTTACATTGCCGGCCGGTGCTACGCGCTCAAGCGCTCTGATCGCATTTACAACAAATACCTCTTCTTTGGCCTTGCGTCTCACAGTTCTAATCTTATCCATTGAGACGTTGTCAAGCGGCAGCGGCTCAAGTTCGTCTTCACTGTGAAGCAAGCACACGCGGCCAAATACTTCAGGGCTTAACGGCTTATCAGCAAATCTGACCGTGCCGTCCTCAAGCCTGATGTGATAGACGCTCTCGACTTTGCACAGCGGCGTGCGTTTAATCGCCTCGGCTAAGTCCATGCTGTCGATGCCTAACTCGCTGGCAATTATAGTATTGACCATGTTGCCTGCGCCGGCTAAGTGAATTAAGCTTTCCTCGCCGTTCTCACGCAGGAATGACGCGTCCGTGCTGCCCGCGCCCATGTCAAGTATTGCCAACGGCTGACGTGTGCCGGGCGTAGTCAGTGCGCCCTTAATCGCCATCTCAGCCTCAATGCCGCCGATCTCGACTTTAACATGCAAATCTTCTTCGATTGCTTTAGCTAATTTCTGCATCGGCAGATCGACAGTCTGAACCATGACGGCCAGCGCTACGCCGTTCTCAAGTGAGAACTCGTCCGCAAGACCTCCAACAACTTTCTGCGGCACCTGCGTATTGACTGCCAGTAAATCTCTAATATGCACGTCACCTAACGGGATTTCAGTTAAGTTCGACATTGTGCGGCGGACGCGCTCCATCATGCCGCCTACGTTAGTACCGGGCTCGCCGAATATGTCTATAATCGGGTGGGAAGCGCCGACCAGCGCCATAATTTTCTCAGCGCCCTCGTCAATGTCCATCTCGCGCTTGCCGTTCTTGCCCATGATAGTCAACTGGCCGGCCGGTATCCTGCGCTCTTTGACTTCACCCAAAGGCGTGCGAATTACAACAGCAGACCTATTGCCGACTAACGCACGCGCAACCGGCACAACTTGCCGCGTCTCATCCGGTGAAAGTCCAAATAAAGTCGCAATGTCATACGGGTTCGCTAATAATTCTATAACACGGCCGGGCGGTGCAACTTCAACGCACGCCTGCATACCAAGAGGCACACGATCGACAGCTCGAACTTCGTCGACTATCGGTATCGGGTGCGGCAAGCGGTTTGTAATTAACACGCCGTCATCGTTCTGGCAAATTGCGCATGTAATATTAATGCCGTGCTGCATTGCATCGCTTATGCCCTTGGCAGCCTTTTCATAATCAACGCTGCCCGGGACTATCACGGCGTAAGGCTTATCTTTCGTACATTTATCAAGATCAGCAAATAACACGGTCTCGCCGCGGCCAAGGCCAACGCCTCCCGGGGTCGACGGGTTGTGACCTATCATCGTTGATTCAGTGATAATAGTCTCGGTCACTGTCTCCATTGCGACCTCGCCGATAACCGGCGCGGCTCTGTTAATGCGGATCAAATCTACTTTGCTAAAATCATTTTTATTCCAGCCGGCAAGCTCGAGAGCTTGAGATAAGGCACTGCGGACTCCGGCCACGTTCTGCGTAGTGCCTTTAATTCCCGATGTAAACGCCAAAGCGGACGACAGGAACGTCACTTTGCCGTCCTCAACTCGTCCTAACGCTACTTCGGTCGTTGAATTGCCTATGTCAATACCCGCAATAACGGCCATTCAAACAACTCCTCTCCGCTCCGCGCTCTTAAAAAAACCCTCCAGCCTCTTTATTACTATAAAAAAGCCGGAGGGCGTCAAAAATAGGCGCGAAGCCTTTAATTATCTAAACTCTATGACTCAGGACGGTCGCCTCTGAGCAGCTTACGGCGCTTGTAAACGTCTGCTGCCTCGCGGACATGAGCCGCGCAGGTCTTCGCGTTGTACTTATTCTGAAGCTCGTCGGCAATAGCGATAAGCTCGTCGAAAGTCGAACGGTGCGGACGAAGCGCGTTGTACATCTCAAGGACGCGCTCATCAGGAATTGCCGTAAGCTCGGCGGCGCGGCGCATGTTCATAGCGATCTGGCGTCTGCCGGCTGACTCAGCAACCTGTGCCTGAAGCTCAAGGGCCTGCGGCGTAATCGAGAAATCTTTAAACGTCGCGCTGTCCTTCATTACTGCGTCAAGCGTCAAGTCATCAAGCGTCTTGCCCGTCGGGGTCTTGATCATATCTTTACGATTTGTCCCTAACGGATAATCTTTCGCCGTGACTTTGCCGCCGCTTGAAGCCGGTGCTGATGCGCCGGACGCAGCCGGAGCGGAGGCCATGCCCTTTAATACCTGACGTACCATCTCAGCAATAAGCTGTTCGTTAAGTTCAGCCATGATTCTCACACTCCCTCAATCTATGCGATCTCGACCGTGAACTCAACCGGGGCCTTGCCGCGGTCAAGATAACTGGCCTCTTTGTTATGCAGCAATGCTGCAAATCCCTGATAGCGCGGACGAGCCATCGGGTCGTTGCGGGTGGGCACCGGCACGGGGTTCTCGCCCTTCGCATACTTAGCCGCGTTCTTTCCGATCTGACGGAACACTTCGGCGTCAAGCAGCGGGCACTGCGGGAAAAGCTCTAAGTTGGCAAGCGGGGCAAGCTCACGCTGGTGAATGACTGACGTACCGCGTGATAAAATGCCGATGCCGATACCTGAGCCGGAAAGTTTAGCGCCGGCATGGGCGATAAACGCGACGTCTGCCGTGTGATAAACTTTGATTACTCTATAATTGCAGCCCTCTTCTTCGATTCCTGCGAATACCTGACGCAGAACTTCAGCGTGCGGCACGTCGATTATAGTCTTCTGGAACTGATCGCCGAATGCCGGCGGCAGAGCTACAACTACTTCACGCGGATCAGTGCCGCGCTTCGCGTTTCCAAGAGGCGTCCACTTAATCTTGCTGACTGTACCCTCTGTTACTATTGTCTTAGCCGGTGCTGCTGCAGCTGCAGGAGCCGCAACTTCAGCCATAACTTCTTCTATTACTTTACGGAGAAGGTCTTCGTTAAACTGCATTGTTCTATTCCTCCCCTTGAACTAAATATCCTCAGGACGTACTGCCCACGGAATATTCTTAATCTCTTCCCAGCGCTCAGGCGAGAGCTGATAACCGGTCATAGGTCCTGCATACTCGTTAGGATCATTGACTGCGCTCCAGACATAACCGTCCTTCGTAACCCATGCAGAAGTCTGCAGATAGTCGCCGGATACGCGCTGCTTAAGCATCATAAGCACTTTCTCGGCTATATCGTTATATCCGCGCTTTGCAAGAGCCTTCACGACGTCAACGCCCGTGATTCCTTCTTTAAGCAGCTTCTCGGCTGCCTTTAAGTCCTCCGGAACGTTACGCGGCTTTATGTCCTTGCTGCCGTTGGCATACGTAGCCTGCTCGACTTCTTCGTCGGTGATCGGCGGGAAGCCGAACTCCTCGTAGACAGCCTGAAGGGCGCGGGCAGCTCTGTTACGCACTGCGACCGTCTCGTCCTCAGTGACAGGTCTGTTGCCGCCGTCGACTTTGAAGTCGCGCTGCAATGCAAGATAGTCGTCCTGATCTTCGATATCCCAGTTCGAACCTGCGAACATGTTGTCATAGTTCGGGGTGCCGGAATATCCGGAGAATATATAGTCCGTGCCGGCGAAGAACTGCGGCATTGTACGGGCTGTACGTCTTAAGTCAGAGTGCGAGAACGTCTGGTCGTTGCCTGATGCAACTTCCATGTCAAGCGCTACTGTCACTAAGTTCTCGGCGGCGATTGCACGAAGTCCTGACGGCACTGCGCCCGGGACGCCGATGCAGCTGATCGAGCCGTTCTGTAAGCCCTGAACGCCTGCGCCCTTAGTGATCATGATGCAAAGCACTTCGAGATAAAGCATTGACTTGCCCTCGGCTGCTCCCATCTGAACTTCGCTGCCGGTACCTGACGTGAAGCGCATCTTTAAGCCTCTTGACGCATAGCACGAAGCCAAGAATGCCTTTGACCACGGCGTATCGTCACCGTCGATGAACACGTTCTCAGTGCCATAGACCGAAATCGTCTCTGCATAGGCTGTTAAGCCGCGCATACCGATCTGAAGCTCAAATGCCTCTTCAAGGGCGCACTGGGTAAGCGTGCCGGGGCGGCCTACCTGAGCGCCGATTAAAAGTGAAAGTGCATTGAGCGGCGCATAACGCACGACTGCGACCGTCGTCTCCATCTCAGTGAAGCCTCTGAGTGCGCCTTCGGCTGCGTCTGCAACAAGCATAACCGGGTTGTCAGTCGCGCTGGTAATGTGCGCCTGCGTGCCGGGCGTCTGACGCGTACGCATCTTCTGCATGGCCAAAATAATTTCAGCTATGTTAAGGCAATCCATTACTCTGGCGATCTTAGCCGGCGTAAGACCCTGCATTATCTTCGTGCATTCAGTTCTCGGCACGTTGATGTCAACAAGCTTATGGGCGATCTCTTTCTCGCTCATGGCCATGGCCTTCGGCGCCATCTCTAAATCTATTGCGTAGTCGGCAACGAACTGCTCGTTCATGTTGAAATCTTCGCGCTTAATGCCGTCCATCTCAACGACTTTGCCGCCTGCTATTTTTATTGACGGGATGGGATCGTTCGGGCTGCCCATTGCGATAAGTCCGACGTCTACCCACTCACCGGTAAATCCATCCTTGTGAACAGGACGCTGTTCAAGGGTTTCAAATCTCTTACTGCGTTTTTTCTCTGCCAAGGTTGTTCACCAATCCTTTCAACCTTTTTATATATTAAACTCTTAAATTAATATTAAATTAATTTAAAGTTTAAATGTAGGGCGTTGAGCCTGACTTGGGCTCTGAGCCGAGCTGAGCAAGCAATTTCACGCCGACCTCGCGGGCTGCTCTGATAGCCTGACGCACTGCGCCGGAGTCGCCGGTGATATTAATAAAGGCCTCGTTGGTGAACGACGTCTTCGACGGCGATGCATACGAAAGGACTTCGACCTCAGCTGCTTTGACTGCTGTATCGCAGATAACTACGCCGATGCCGGCCGGTGCGCCTAACACAAGGCCGTATGCCTTGCCGAGCGGGCCGCCGAGCGCCTTATTAACAGCATAGCTTGCTCTTGCAGTGTACTGCAGCTCAAGATAGCCGACCTCGTTGCCCCACACGTCTCCGAAGAACGTCTCGACGTTGGCAAGGGCTACTTCGACTGCGCGTCTTGCATCTGACACGTCCTCTGCACCGACTGTGATTAAGCAGCCGTGGCCTGCGCCGCCCTCGGTATCTCTGGGTAACTCAACCGAAAGCACTTCAGTATTAGTAGCTTTCACTGCCTCGTCCGTGGCCATGATCTGCGGGCCTGCTCCGACTCTGTCGGAGATAATTCCGATTGAGCGATAGCGCGGATCAATTCCCATAGCCTGATGCAGCGCCGGGTCAACGTTGGCGATAACCATACCGATCGTGTGGCCCATTGCAGTTCCGACAAACTCGGTCACGCCGATGTTGTCAAAACGAGCTGCGTTGCTTGAAGCTGCCGGTGCGGCCTCGACTGCTGCTGCAGGTGCTGCGCCCGTCGCGTCTCCAAGTCTCTTCATAACTTCAGTCATTACCTTGTCCATAACTTCTTTGTCCATAATCAGCCCTCCAGCTTAATTATCACTAAATACAAACCTATTCGGCTTTGGGAAGAAGTTTCTCTGTGTCGTTGTGCGGTCTCGGGATTACATGCACCGACACGACTTCGCCTACGCGCTTTGACGCTGCTGCGCCGGCATCGACTGCGGCCTTAACCGCGCCTACGTCGCCGCGCACCATGACTGTTACGTACGCCGATCCGATTTTCTCGTATCCGATAAGTCTGACGTTAGCCGCCTTGACCATCGCATCCGCTGCCTCGATTGCGCCTACAAGTCCGCGCGTCTCGATCATTCCAAGAGCTTCACCGTTCATTAAGTAACGCACCTCCATGAAATTAATTAAAAAATTTTAATTAATATAAACGTTTATACGTGCCTTTAAGGCATCAAGACCTTCTCCTGTGACGGAGGAGATCGGAAAAACCTCTTTTACTCCCGCGTTTAATAATTGCTTAGTAGCTAATTCTATTCGTTTTTCAGCGCCGGGCAGGTCTATCTTAGTTATCACGCCTAAAGACGGCGCTCTGAGTATAGTAGTGATCCCGGGCGAAAACGACGAGTGTTTAAACGGGTCTAATAACAACAAAACTACTTTCGCCTTACACGAAAGCGGCATAAAAGTATGTTTGAAAAACGGCGATTCTAAAAGTTCGCCTGGCGTGTCTATACAGTTAGAATTAAACTGCACTGACTCGGTCTTAGTCACAGTGCCGTCGATCATGCCCAAGGCGGCCATTAAAGTTGACTTGCCAGCCTCGCTCCGGCCTATGACCATTATCTTTCTAAATCTATTTTCGTTCCCTGCGTCTATATCAGACTGTCGCATAATTTTTTAAATTTTAAATTAAATTTAAATTTTAAGAATGAGTTATAGAAGCCGGGAAAAATCCTAAAATATCTTTAAGTGCCTGCACTGTGCTTCTCAGTGATGCCTCGACTGCGGAGACCTCGCCGGTGATCATTAAGCAGCCTGTGAATCTATCTACAAATTCGACGTTAACGGCTGCAGCTTTCGACGCTACGTCCGCTGCAATTATCGAACCCTCGCCGGGGGTGATAGTCATTACGCCGAGCGCCCCGGGGTTATCGACACCGACCGCGTTGCAAAGCGACTTTCTGGGATTGCGTATAACATGAGCGAGCGTCACCTGCTTGCCGGGTACATATTCGAGCGTCCCGCGAAAATTACCCGAGTCCTTGTCATTGCTAAATTGTGACGTAAACTGATTATCAGCCAAAATATTTTCAACCCTTTCAATTTCAATCAATCAACTAAATAAATTAATAAATTAATTAAAAAATAAAAAAGCGGCTTAGAGATAATAAAACATCTCCCAGACGCCCCTAAATCCTCGAAGGACCTGCTGTATCAAAATAAAAATCGGTCTTCTGGCTTGCCTTCGTCCTCAGCCGTCCCTTCCCAGATTTTTAATTAAAATCCAGTGGAGATAACACGGCCTCGTCAGGTTCACAGCGGCGGGATCCGCGCCGGATTTGCACCGGTCTTCCCGTTAATTTTTATCTCAGCACTAAAATATATTAAAGAATTTTCTAATTACGAAACTTTTTTTAAGCCTGAATTAGTTTACTCTAAAATTTATTTGCTTGTCAAGAAATTTTTTACGCAAAAAATTTTTAATGATTTATAATTTTTAAAATTTTAAAAATTTAAAATTTGAAATTTTGAAACGAGGCGATAAATTTCATGAGCGAATTAAAAAATTTATTTGAGCCGGTTGATTTTAGCAAAAAGCCTGAAGAATTTATTGAGATTTTATTTAATAATAATGTGAATAGAATTGAGCGCATAGTGTCGCAGGGTCATGTGTCGCCTGAAGACTTTTGGTACGATCAGGACGAAGGCGAATGGGTCGCTGTGCTGCAGGGCGAGGCCGAGCTCGAGTTTAAAGATTATAAAATTAAATTAAACTCAGGCGATTATATTTTTATCAAGCCTCATGAGCTGCATAGAGTTATATACACGTCAAGTCAGCCTCAGTGCGTGTGGCTCGCGGTGTTTATTAAATAAATTTTCATGATAAAATAAATTTATATTTTAAATATTTAAATAAGAAAGGATGTTTAAATTATGAGTGAATTTAATATGTCTTACTCGATGCCTAATACGGGCCTAAATCTTGAGCAGGTCAACGCGATCTTCCGCAAGGTCTATATGTACATGGCAATCGGATTAATCATTACGGCAGTTACGGCCTATGCGACTGCATCGAGTGCGCAGCTTGTAAAAATATTTTACAGCTCGAGAGTTCCGATGGCTATAGTCGCAATCGTTGAGGTCGGCCTCGTGCTTGCGCTGGGCTTCATGATTCATAAGCTCTCGGTCAGAGCCGCCGTGTTATTATTTGCGTTATACAGCCTGTTAAACGGAGTTTTATTCTCGTCAGTCCTGTTAGTATATACTCAGGCTTCTGTCTATAAAGCATTTATATCAACTGCAGGGATGTTCGGAGCTATGAGCATATACGGCCTTTACACTAATAAAGACTTAACAAGCATGGGCAGCTTTTTGCGCATGGGCCTCTGGGGAATAATTATCGCAATGCTTGTTAATTTATTCATGGGTTCGTCAAGCTTAGACTTAGTGATAAGCATATTTGCAGTATTTATTTTCATGGGCTTGACCGCGTTTGACACATGGAAGATTAAGCAGCTTGCAGCTGACATAGACACGGCTGACGAAGATTTAACAGGCCGCGTTGCAGTCATCGGCGCACTGAGCTTATATCTCGACTTCGTGAACATGTTCTTACATTTATTAAGGCTTTTCGGCAAAGAGAAATAAATATTAATTTAATTTAAATTTATTTTCTCCCGGGCTTGAATTAAAGCTCGGGAGATTTTTTATTTTCGGGCTTGACGCGTATCGTGCCGGGGTTAGTGTAAGTGACGAGTGCTACAGTGCCCGGGACTGAGCGAATGTAACGCCGTTCGGTGTAGTCAACGAGTACGAGGCCGCTTGCCCTGCCCTTAGAATGCCACGCTGCAAGCTGCGCCGCAAAATTTAAAATATCACTGCGCTCACCCTCAAGCTCTTCACGCGATGCGCCTTTAATTATCACGTGCGACCCGGGCAGCTCATGAGCGTGCAGCCATATATCATCAGGCCGGGCAAGCTTGAACGTAACATACCGGTTGCCCCTTGCAGATAAACCTACCAGCACTTCAATATTATTATCAAATTTAAATTCAAGATGCGGCGGCGCTGATTTATTTTTATTTTTAGATTTAAATTTAACTTTAAACTCATCAGGGAACAGCCATTCCTTCAAGTCCTGCACAGCATTATTAAATTCTGCCTCGCCGCTTATGCCCTCGATTATGCTCGGCTGCTCGGCAATCTCAGCTATTGCGTTATCGATCTCTAAAATCTTTTCGCGTATCAAATCCGGGTTATTATTAAATTTTTTATATTTCTTAAAGTATCTTTCGGCGTTGCGCGACGGCGTTAAATTAGGATCAAGCTCTATATTAATTTTATTGCCGTCCCAGTCCTCAAGCGTTATTTGCTCAGTGCGCGGCTTGATTTTATATATATTCGCTAATATAACTTCGCCCTTAATTTTAAATATCTCGGCAGTCTCACATTCTCTAAGCTGTTTTATTAAGCCGTCACGGTGACGCTCACGCGACTTCACGGCCTTTTTAACAGCGGCCTTAATGTCCCTTAAAATTTTATCGCGGCCTTTATTCAGCAAAATTTCTATCACGCCGTGACGCGCCGCATCTAAAATATTCTGCTCGCCTAAAATCTTTGCGTCTTTAAATTTAAAATTAAAGCTTGTCAAATAATTTTTATTTAACAGCATAAAATTTGCGCTGCTATTTAAGCTATTTAAAATTAAATCGCGCCACTCGGCCTGACTAAAATTTTCCCAGCAGGCTTGAATAGCCTTAGCCAGTGGCCGGCCTATGCCCTCGATATTTAATATATCTTCATAATTTAAAATTAAATTATTATCTAAATTAATTCCCTGAAAGACCGGCGGCGCGATATATTTATGCCCGGGCAAGATAGTCCTGAAGGAATTTTGATCCGGCGCTGAATGCCGCGCGGCCTCTTCGATTATTCTGTCAGAGTTTAATAAAATTAAATTTGCCGTGGGCTCAGTGGCTTCAAGTATTAAATAATATTCAATAAAAGTTCCGGCAGCCACGCGGCGCCGTATTTTAAGCTCAAGAACTCTATCGTTATTAATTTGCCTTGCGGATATAATCTCAGCCTTGGCCGCGCGGCTCTTCAATGCTCCGGCAATAGGCGCGGTCAAAGCCATATTATTCTGCAGCGCAGTTATCTCGCCCTCGCTTGCATAGCAGCAGCCCGCCGCTCCGGCAGCCCATGATAATAATAAATATTTATTATAAATTTTCAGTGCGGCCCAGAAATCGCCGCCCTCGACTTTGCTGATATTTAAATTTTTATTCAGCTCGGCAGCTATGCCGCGTATAAATTCATTGCCTAATGCCATTTTAAATTTTTAAATATTAAAAAAATCCTGATGTGAATAGTCTATATTATTAACCGAGATAACAGGCATGACTACTGCGAAAGACGAATTGCGGCGCTTTAACACATCGCGTACTCGGCTTTTAATATTGCGTGAGACCGTCTCGATATTTACGCCGTGCCTGTCTTTACTTTCACGAATTGCTTTCTCAGCTGCGATTTTTAACTCATCAAATATCTGCTCTTTAAGCGACGCGTATATTTTATGCTGCTTAATTTTCCTGCGTGAGTTATAGCTATGATTAATATTAACGTTTGGATCGGGCTTGTCATCAGGAATAAATACGCCCTGCGTCTCTATTGCGATAGGCGCTAATAAATTTCCGGCATCGTCTAATGCAGCTGCTACGACTAACACTCCGTCTTCGGCAAGTTCGCGCCGCTCTTTCATTATGCCGTTAGATATTCCGCCCATGGCCTTGCCGTCAACTAAAATCGTACCGTTCGCAACTTGGCCTTTAATCTTCGGCTTCGCGCCCCGCGTGAAATTTAATACATCGCCGTTAGATAATATAAATATATTTCGCGGCGGCACTCCGACTTCCTGCGCAAGCTGGCTGTGCCGCACTAAGTGCTTATACTCGCCGTGCACCGGCACAAAGTACTGCGGCTTGACTAAATTTAATATAATTTTTAATTCTTCAGCTGAGGCGTGGCCGGATACGTGCGTATTCTTCTCCTGCTCATAGACTACTTCGCAGCCCAGCGCAAACAGCCTGTTAATAGTATTATTCACAAGCTTCTCATTGCCCGGGATTATAGACGCTAATATAAACACTGCGTCGCGGGCGCCTAATTTTATTGATCTGTTCTCGCCGCGGCTCATCGTGACCAAGCCCGAGAACGGCTCACCCTGACTGCCCGTTGTCATTATCACTAAGTTATTATTATTTACTTTATTTATATTCTCGATATTGACGAGCATCTTTAAATCAAGCTTTAAATAGCCGAGTTCGCGGGCGATCTCGACGTTCTTAATCATGCTGCGGCCAAGAAATGCAATCTTACGGTTAAATCTAACCGCAGCGTCAACTACCTGCTGCACTCTGTGAACGTTGCTTGCGAACGATGAGACTATAATGCGTCTTGATTTATAAATTCTAAATAACTGGTCAAGCGTTGCGCCGATAATTTTTTCGGATGGAGTGAAGCCCTTGCGCTCTGCGTTGGTCGAGTCAGAGGCTAATAATAAAACGCCCTTGTCGCCCTCTTCGGCAAATGCGCCGTAGTCTGTAATTCTGCCGTCGATAGGCGTTGAATCTAATTTAAAATCGCCGGTGTGAACGATGCGGCCTAATGGCGTCTCGATAGATAAAGCCACGCCGTCGGGTATCGAGTGCGCTACGGCTATAAATCTAATTTTAAAGTCGCCTATCTCGATTATCTCACCGGCCTTAATCTCGTGAAAGTCGGGCTTAAACAGCGGCAAATCTTCCTGCAGCTTGCTGTTAATTAATCCCAACGTTAAACGCGTGCCGTAGACCGGAATATTTAAACGCTGCAGCATGTAGGCGAGTGCGCCGGTATGGTCTTCGTGGCCGTGAGTTATAATTACTGCTAAAACTTTTTCGCGGTTGGCTTCAAGATATGAAATATCAGGGACTATGTAGTCTATGCCGGGCAGCTCAGAATCTGGGAACATCAAGCCTGCGTCGATGACTAAAATATTATTGTTATACTCGACGGCGTACATGTTCTTGCCGATCTCACCCAAGCCGCCCAATGGAATGTAACTTAATGTGTCGCGCCCGAGCCTCTTAGTGCTATGGCTCGAACGCGGCTCTTTGCTTCTCAACGTCATTAGTTAATTTAAAATTTTTTACTCGATTATTTCGACTTTGAACTGCTTCTTTAAGTCCTCGGCATGAGTTCTGAGCATGGCCTGAACTTTCTCGGCCTCGAGCTGCTGCTTGACCTGAGCTTTGACCTGCTCGTCCAACTCGATTTTCGTCTCGGGCGTCTTGCTCTCGAGCTTGATTATGTGCCAGCCGAAGCGGGTTTTAACAGGCTGCGATATATCGCCGGGATTCTTAAGAGCAAATGCTGCGTCTTCAAATTCTTTGACCATCTGGCCGCGGCCAAATTCGCCGAGGTCGCCGCCTCTTGAGTTCGACGGGCAAATCGAAATTTCTTTGGCTATCTCGCCGAAGTCTTTACCGGCCTTTAAGTCAGCTTGAATTTGCGCTAAAGTCTGCTCGGCCTTCGCATCGTCGCTGATTAAAATATGTCTCGCGTGGACTAACTCCGGCTGTGTAAAATGCTCTGGATGAGCTTCATAAAATTTTTGAACGTCTTCGTCTGTTATATTAACGTCTTTGACAAGCTCCTGCATGGCGGCCTGCGCAAGCATTCTATTCTTAACGTCTTTAAGCGCATTCTTAAAGTCCGGCGTCTCGTCAAGCTTCAAAATCTTCTCGCCCTCGAGCGCATATAACTTCATGCTGATAATCTGATCTAAAATTATCCTGCGGCCCTGCGGGTTGCTGTAAAATAAACGCATTTGCTGAGCCTGCTGAGCGCCCATAGAATTTATAAACGCCTCGACTTCAGCCTCTGTTATGTCCTCACTGCCGACCCGCGCCGCAACTTTTGACGCTGCTTCGCTCTCGCCGTCGATCTTCTCGTCAGCCCATGCAGCCCGCGCCGCAAAATTGAAATTAAAGAACACTGCGGCTGCCATGACAGCCAACGCTGCAAAAAATTTTCCCATTTGAACAAACATCTCCTGACTGAAATTTTAAATTTTAATTTTAATTATTTTATGAAATGAAATTAATCATAAATAAATTAATTAAATTAAAGATTTATAAAAAATTTTAGCATATTTAAAATGAAAATAAAAAAGCGCAGGCTGTTTGATATTATTAATAATTAAATTAAAATTATTATATAATTTTTTATAATTAAATTTTCACTTAGGCAACGAGGGGAGTTATGAGCTGTCAATGCAGTTAAATATATTAAATAATGATTTTTATAATTTAAAATTTATCTCGCTTCTCGGCAATCCCGTTAGTCATTCACTGTCGCCGATGATGCAGAACGCGGCCTATAAATTTTTAAATTTAAATTTAATTTACACGCTGTGCGAATGCTCGGGCGAAAGTTTGAAGCATATTGTGACCGGTATTAAGCACATGCCTAATTATATAGGCTTCGCTCTCACTACTCCGAATAAAATTGAAGTCATGCAATATTTAGATGAGCATGATGATTTATGTTTAAAGCTCGGCTCGGCAAATACTGTTGTTAAGCTTGAGAATAAATTAATAGGTTATAACACCGACGGCTATGGAGCAGTGAGAAGCATTAAAGAATTTTGCGATGTGAGCGGCAAAGTAATTTTTGCGTTCGGAGCTGGCGGCGCAGGCCGTTCGGTGTGCTTTGAATTAGCTAATAATAATGCTAAAAAAATTTATATTTGCTCGCGCTCAAGCTCTTGCGAGACTTTAAGCAATAATATAAATAAATATTTTAATAATAAATGCGTGCCGGTTAATGCAGCTGATAAAGCAAATGTAAAAAATTTTATTGCTGAGGCTGATATTATTTTAAACTTAAGCGGAGCGGGCATGGCAGGCCGTGAGACTGAGACCTGCGTTGACGCAAAATTTTTAAATGCTGAGCAAATTTGCTTTGACGCAGCGTACTCGCCGTTAAAGACAAGATTTTTAATCGAGGCTGAAGCTCGGGGCTGCAAAATTATTAACGGCTTAAATATGCTTTTATATCAAGGCGTAAGGCAGCTTGAGCTTTGGACTGGCATTAGTGATATTAATATTATTAATGAAGCTGTTGAAATTATGCGCAGCGAGTTAGTTAAAAATTTAAATCATGATTAAGATCAGGGATGTAACGCTTGGCCAAGGCGGAGCAAAAATTATTGCGCCGGTCACGGCCAAGTCTCAAGCCGAAATTATCGCGCAGGCACGGGAGATTATAAATTTAAATCAAGTTGATTTAATAGAATGGCGTGCGGATTTTTATGAGGATATATTAAATAAGAAGAACTTGCTGGAAATTTTGCAGAATTTGCGCGCTGAATTAAACGCAGTGCCGTTAATCTTCACGCTGAGAACTCAGAGCGAGGGCGGCGAATTTAATTATGGCTTTAAAGATTATTGTGTTTTAAATTTATTTGCAGCTCAGAGCAAGTGCGTTGATATTATAGATGCAGAAATTTTAGATTTAAATCTTGCTAAAGATTTAATTAAATTAATAAAAGATAAAGGCTGTTATGTGATAGGGTCTAAGCATAATTTTAAATTCACGCCCGCGCCTGAAAAGATTATAAAAATTTTGCATAGGGCTAAATTAGCCGGAGCTGATGTATTAAAGGCCGCGTTCATGCCTGAGAGCAAACTTGATGTTATAAATTTAATTTATGCTTCGGGGTTATATCACGCTGAAAATCCTGATGATTTAATATTGACGATCTCGATGGGCGAACTGGGAAAGGTCAGCCGCGCGGCCTGTAATCTTACCGGGTCATGCGCAACGTTTGGATCAGTGAAAGCCAGCTCAGCGCCCGGGCAGATTAATGCTGTAGATTTAAGAAATATTTTAGATATTTTAAATTAATAAATTAAACTGGAGGCGAATTTAAGTTATGAGTTTAAGAGCCGATGCAGAGCAAATTATTAAAAGCTCTATTGACGCGGTGCTGCCCGAGGCGGCGGTGAAAGAGGCGCTGAAGGACGAGAGATTTTTAGCGCGTAAAGCGCTTGGAGGCAAAATAATTTTAGCGGCGATAGGCAAGGCTGCGTGGCGTATGGCCGATGCGGCTGCATATGAGTTAGGCGATATTTCCGGCGCGGTCGTGACTAAGTACGAGCATTCGATGGGCGATATTAAGGGCCTTGAAATTTATGAAGCCGGTCATCCCGTGCCTGATGAGAACACTATTAACGGCACTAAAAATTTATTAAAGCATATTGAAGCAGCGAATTTAAGCGAACGTGATACGGTTTTATTTTTAGTGTCAGGCGGCGGGTCGGCGTTATTTGAACTGCCGGCTGAGGGCGTGAGCCTCGCTGACATGGCGGATATAACAAAGCAGTTATTAGCCTGCGGCGCTGACATAGTCGAGATAAACACTATACGCAAGCATTTATCGGCTGTGAAGGGCGGAAGATTTGCAAAGTTATGCGCACCCGCAAGGGTTTATATGGTTGTGTTGAGCGACGTGTTAGGCGACAGGCTCGACAGCATAGCTTCAGGCCCTGCTTGGCCGGATGCGTCAAGCTCACAGGACGCGTTAAAGATAGTAAAAAAATATAATTTGAATTTAAATAATAATTTAATAAATATTTTAAGCCGCGAGACGCCGAAGGAGCTTGATAATGTTGATGCAGTCATAACCGGCAGCGTTACGGCCTTGTGTCAGGCAGCTATGCGCATAGCAAGCGGCTTAGGCTATGAGCCTGAGCTATTAACGACTACGCTTGACTGCGAAGCTCGTGAGGCCGGAGCATTTATGGCAGCTATTGCGCGTGAGAGAGCTAAATTAAATAAAAAAATCGCGGTGATAGCAGGCGGCGAGACAGTCGTGCATTTAACAGGCAAGGGCATGGGCGGCCGCAATCAGGAGTTTGCGCTGTCAGCTGCAAGAGGCATTGCAGGATTTGATAATATAGTTATCGCGTCTGTAGGCTCTGACGGCACGGACGGCCCGACTGACGCAGCCGGCGGCATTGTCACCGGCGAGACTAAAGATTTATTAAATAATTT
>JAFUXM010000188.1 GCA_017470785.1 Synergistaceae bacterium | reverse complement strand
CGAACAGCGACAGAGGCGGCGGCACTGGGGCGGCACTGTCGTAAACAACAACTGGAACTGCGGCTGCTGCGGCCACGGGAATAGCGGCGGCACTACAGACCATGAGGCTCTTGATAAATTGCTCGGCGGTGACTCGACCGGCCATTATCACTTAACTAAAGCTGAGTACGAGGCGCTGTTGAAACTTATCACTGAGCCTGAGCCCGAGCCCGAGCCTGAGCCTGAGCCCGAGCCGTGGACGGTGTATGACGGCGGCTTTCCTTATACCACTGAGGAAGAGCTTAAGGAAAACGAAGACCATTGGTTAGACGGCGGGTTCCCGGGAAGCCAATGCACAGAAGTATACGATGGAGGTGATGCAGCATGATACGGCGCAGTATTTTAGAGCGGTTTTATATTTGGTGGTGGGACTGGGACGACGACCCATTAGGTCAACTTCCCCGATTAATCGGCTGGCCTGTTCCGATTGAGACGGACAACGTAGAAGTTTGGAACGGCGGCGGCGCTTAGTTTTTATTGTTTTTAGTTTAAATAATTTAATTACAAAGGAGAAATATAACAATGGCAAATAATGTAATAATTCAGATAGCACGCGGGACATCGGATCAGTGGGCAGTAAGTAATCGTATACTTAAGATTGGTGAGTTAGGCGCGGATATGACGCTGCGGCGGTTAAAGGTCGGCACTGGCAGTGACACATGGCAAAATTTAAAATGGATTAACGGCGATATGGACAGCAGCCTTGAGCAGGTGTTAAGGATGCTGAGCGGCATTACGGGCGGCTCATTGCTCGACCCAGTAGATAACGTAAGCGACTTAAGCAGCACATATCCCAGTCCGACGAAAGGCGACATGGTTTTTGTGCGCAACGCAGACTCGTTCTATTACTGGGACGGCACGAAGTGGGCAGTATTAACGGCCAGCGGCACGGACACATCGGCTGTAAACAGCTTGATTGATGCAAAGCTTAACGCTTTCGGTACGTTCGGAATGGGCTACACAGTTGACGCTTTTAATGATTACAGCAAGCCTATAAAAATCACATTTGAGGACGGTGTTACGGCTACTCTCCAGTGGGCAGGCGGCACGCAGCTTACAAGGATAATGGCATCGACCGGCGAGGTAATTGATATAAATTACAATCTTAACGGCACAGTCACAGGCCGCACTGTAACACGCCCATAAGAGGGGGTGTAAATCGTGGCTAATTCAGTTAAATATCTATTAAGGAACGACACAGCGGCAAACTGGACGGCTAAGAACCCAATCTTAGCAAAAGGCGAACCGGGGTATGACAGCACAGCAAATCGCTTAAAGTTCGGTAATGCAGCTACGGCGTGGGACGATTTGCCTTATTTAGCGCCGGATGTTGTTAATGACTTGACTACAGGCGGAGCAGATAAGGCTTTGAGCGCGGAACAGGGAAAACTCCTTAATAATAACAAGCTTAATTCAAATAGAGTAAAAGATGAGACTTGGACATTTACTCTCGAGGATGACAGCACGGTCACAAAGAAGGTCACGGTATGGACTTCGTAAATGTTACGGCAGTTGATATACCCGAGGGCGGAGTAAAAGAGATACGAGACACGGATATGACCTTATTATGGAGCAAGGTCAAGATAGTAGAATATGTATTTGTCGTGCAGGCGCAAAACAGTATTGAAAGCACAAGCAAAGAATTTGTTCTTGAAGTGGAGGAATAAGCATGAGTGTATCTATAAATTCAACTACGTTTCCGGACGCAAATTTTAGAGTGTATGTCCAGAGCGTAATAATGAACGACGCTAACGCTGCAACCCTTACAGACGCGGCCATTGCAAGCACTAAGAGTATTGATGTATCAAGCAGCGTTATTGCGGATTTAACCGGCATTGAATACTTTACGGCATTAAGAACACTCGATTGCTCAGGAAACAAATTAAAGACACTTGACTTTAGCAACAATACAGCATTGCAGGAACTGAACTGCAGCAGCAACTCGCTGACATCGCTTGATGTCAGCGGGTGCTCCGCTTTGACGGAGTTAGATTGTCATATTAATATTAACTTAGCTGCGCTTGACGTGAGTAATTGTGCTTCGCTGAGAAAAATAGACTGCAAGCAAACTCGGCTAAAGTCACTCGATGTCAGCAACTGCACAGTATTAACGGAATTAGAGTGTAATAATATATCAACTTTAAACTCTCTTAATCTTGATGCTGCTGCTACTTTAAAGACGCTTAATTGTTCTATAACAACATTACCGTCGCTGGATTTAAGCAATTATACAGCATTAGAAACGCTTGATTGTTGCGGTAGCGCCAGTGTGAAGTATCTTGCTTCACTTAACGTGAGTGGCTGTACTGCGCTTAAAACTTTAAATTGTCATACACAAAGCCTCAGAATGTTAAATATTAACGGCTGCACTTCACTTGAGACGCTTAATTGTTATACGAACTCCTTAACGGAGCTTGATGCGAATGATTGTGTTGCACTAAAAGAATTGAATTGCTATAGTTGCGCTATCAAGTCGCTTGTTGTTAATGGCTGTTCTGCATTGGAAATATTAGATTGCAAAGATAATAAGTTGACTTCGCTTATAGTCGACGACTGTATGGCATTAGTGAGTTTAAAATGCGGGACTAACCAAATGGTCTCACTTGATGTCAGCAATCATACGGCATTGGAAACTTTAAATTGCGCAAGTAATGATTTAACTTACTTTAATGCAAATAACTGTACGGCGTTAGTATCGGTTTCTTGTTCGAGTGCTTTTAAAGGAGCTAAAAATACTCCTGCATCTTTAATCGATTTCAGCGGATGCACTTCATTGCCGTCAATAGATTTAGGCGCGATGGGTAATGTATATGTCGACGCAATTAAATTCGATGGCTGTACTTCGCTGACTTCTTGCATTTTTAGGGTAACTATAAACGGTAATAGCTCATATCGTTCTTATATTACCTCGCTCAGTATGAAAGGATGCTCAGCATTAACGACACTCACGTTAGGTTGTGTGGTGACCTCGGTTGATTTGACTAATTGCACAGCATTGGAGACGTTTAGTCATAGTTCGGACAGCGAATTTACGACGCTTAAATTAGATGGTTGTACTGCGTTAAAGACGCTTACGTGCGTTAATAACTCCTTAAAGTCGCTTGATTTACATACTTGCGCTGCTTTGACTACAGTCAACTGCTAT
>JAFUXM010000017.1 GCA_017470785.1 Synergistaceae bacterium | reverse complement strand
GCGACAATCCCATGCAGATTGTGAAAAAATATGCCGAGTGGGCGGACGCGTATCAAGAAAATCAAGTCACGATTGCCTATGACACCATGTGGGAAGGCACGACGAAAATTGCGCATAAAATTTCTGAAGAAATTGCGCGTCAAAGTCCGGACACTGTCGTGAAAGTTTTTAATATTGCGAAGTCGGATAAGAACGAGATGATGACGGAATTATTTAAGTCTAAAGCCATAGCAGTCGGTTCGCCTACAGTAGGCAATAGCATATTATCGAGCGTCATGGGCTGGATTGAATTTGCCAAGCAGCTTAAATTTAAGAATAAGTAGGCCGCGGCGTTCGGCTGCTACGGATGGAGCGGCGAGAGCGTCAAAATTTTGCAGGAGAGATTAAAGGACGCCGGCTTTAACGTGATAGACGAGAATATTAAATCAGCCTGGACTATGAGCCCTGAGGACGAGGCAAAAATTCCTGAGCTTGTTAAATCTTTATTAGCGTAAATAATTTAAAAATTAAAAATAAACTCCCGGGATTTAAAAAGTTTATCCCGGGAGTTTTATATTATTAAATAAGATTTTTTAAGATTTATTAACGCTTCAAGTTCACGACTTCCTCAAGTATCTGGTCGCTGGTTGTAATTACGCGAGTGTTAGCCTGGAAGCCGCGCTGTGCAATTATTAAATGCGTAAACTCTTCTGTTAAATCAACGTTGGACATCTCGACGTTCTGCGATAAAATTTCGCCCTTCGCGTTAATTCCTGCCGGATCGATGTTCGCGTTGCCGGAGTTGACCGTCTCTCTGAACATCGTTCCGCCGACTTTGTCAAGTCCCTGCTCGTTCGCGAAAGTAGCTAACGCAACTCTATATAACGGAATGTTCTGGCCGTTGGTGTAAATTCCGGTGACAGTGCCGTCAACGCCTATCGAGTAATTTTCCATTATGCCCATAGGATAGCCGTTCTGATAGACGGCCTTTGTCGTCGTCTCTGAAGCGAACTGCGTAACGCCCATAAGCTCGTCGCCGTCTCCGCCGAAGTTGAGCGTTAAGCTCGTGTTGGCCGAGCCCTTCATGCTGAACGGTATTTCTATTTCAGCGCGTGCGTTTGAATTATCGTTGTTACCGTGTCTCACGTTGTCGCTCGTGACAGCGTTGCAGATAGGTCCGCAGCCGCAGAATTCTATTTCGCCTACGTGAGGTGTTGGGACGATGTCGCTCATGTTGCCGTCGCCGTCAAGTATAAACGCTTCCCAACGCCAGCGATTTTCAGTTATCTTCTTAAAGTTAACTTCCATTGTGTAGGCGTTGCCGTCGCAGTCATAAATAGTTTGTTTAGTCTGATGATACGCACCTTGGTCTATTGATGCCGCAGTCTGATATTGGCCGCTTGCGCCTGAACCTGCCGTGTCCTGTTCAAAGACAAGCGAAGTTCCGTCATCTGAGATGCTGAGCTGCATGGGGACGTTTCCCGGGCCAGTGAAAGTTGCCGGTTCAACGGATGCAAAAGTTCCGTCAGCGTTAAATAATACAGTTGTAGTAATCTGGCTCATTGTTCCTGCCGTAGTCGTGTTCTCGTACCATAATGTCAGCGTGGACTGCGTTTATGACAGGTCAGAGTTCGGGCCGCTCGTTACGACGCTTTCGTCAAACTCAGCGAGTATAGCATAGCTCGGGTTGCCGTTTACGTTCGGATCATTAACAGTAAATGATTTATAGTTCATGGCCGACTGCAAGTTAGACTGGAAATATACTTCGCCAGGGGTGGCTGTAGTGGCTGTCGTATCTCCTACGATACTGAGCCTGCCTGTATTATTGTCATATGTTACATTAAAAAGTGACGTAGCAAGAGGGCCTATCTGTATCGGTAATGTGGTCGCCGTCGTGTCGATCGTAAGCTCCGGCAAGCCGGTCGTGGAATTAATGCCGGTCATGTTCAGCGTAACGGTCTTATTAGTGCCTGTACCATCGTCTATTGTGACAGTCATATAATTAGTGCCGGTAGCAGTTGCACTCGTAAGTGAGTTAACGCTTATATCGCACTGTGTGCCGTTAATATTAACTCTCATCGTACCGGCAGGGTTGCCGTCCCAGCCGCACTGAGTATTAAACGGAATATCAGAATAGCCGTACGGTAAATAAGCCTCGCTGCGGCTGTCCAAGTTACACTGGAATTTTACTTCGGTAGTGTCATGCGGCTCAAGCTTCTTGCCCAAGGGACTATTAATATTGCTTAAATCGCTGTCCCTGACAAATTTTGAATCGTCTAACGGGTCACGGCTCATCGCATAGCCCTGTAATTTATAGCCTGAGCCGGACTGTACTAAATCATTATTAGCGTCACGCACGCAAGCACCGGCGCGGCTGTATAAATTAGAACCCGTGCCGTTACTATAAATAAAAAATCCGTTGCCGTTTATCATCATGTCGGACGTGTTGCCCGTATAGCTTGACGCGCCCTGCGTGAATATAGTTTCGATTGCGGCAGTGCTTACGCCGAGACCGACCTGCGCGGGGTTAATTCCTCCGCGTCCATCGCCCGGCCCGCTCGCAGTTTTTTGCGACTGGTACATCAAGTCCGCAAATACCG
>JAFUXM010000187.1 GCA_017470785.1 Synergistaceae bacterium | reverse complement strand
TGATGTTGACAGCAGCTCTAACGGCTCAAGTAGCGGTTGCAACTCAGGAGTGTTGAGCGGCGCGTTAGCTTTAATTGCAGTGTTGGTGGTGCTTCAGCTAAAAGCTAAATATGAATAAGCGTTCATGTCAGGACAACGCAGCTCATAGTGAAAGCTAAGACACTTTTTGTAAACAGGTCCAGGGGCTCAGCCCCTGGCAGCACCGTCGTTAATTAATGGCGGTGCTTTTATAATTAATTAAAAATTTTATAATTATGATATTGATTATGGTATAATGAAAAAAATTTAAAAATATTAAAAAATTTAAAGAAAGGGGTAGACAGTTGTGCGCAAAGTTGCTATAATCGCTCAGACGCTCAGACGCTCAGACGCTCAGACGCTCAGACGCTCAGACGCGCCGTAACCATACCCTGTTATAAAAATTATAAAAATTCTCAAAAACTTTTTATTCTAAATCAATCTATAAAATTAATCAATAAATTCCCGTTGAGAGACGCAAAAATTTTTGCGCTCTGTGACGGGAAATTTTTTATATTTTATTTAATTCAGTGAAAAGTGTTTTAATTGATGTACGCACAAAAGAGTAAACATAGCGCGATAGTTCATGCTGCGCGGCTGCGGGTACGGCGGCCGGACGAAGAAGTTTTTAATTTTAGTTTTAACTGCTTGTAAAAATTTTGAAAATAAGGAAAAGATGTAGTAACGATAAGAAGCGATGTTATTACATCGATCAAAGGTCAAGGATTTCAATGAAATTATGAATATAACAGGAGCAGGACAGATAATTTCAATAAGATTCTTTAGAGAAGGTGCTAAATATAACGTTATTAGAAAGGCCGTAAATTTTTAACGGCAAAAAATAAAGTATGCAAGTAAATTTTTTATAAAGGAGTTTTTAACATGAAAAAAGTTTTATTCGCAATCGCATTAACAGCTTGTTTATGCGCTTCGAGTTGGGCTGCGCCGCTTCTGACCGCTGATGATTTTATTCCAGTAGTTCAGGCGCCTGCAGAACAGCGCCAAGAATTATTGACCGTCCAGCACCCAGAGGAAGTCAAGACCGAAGTTGACCCCAAACTCAACAAGCCTGTTACTCGCGCCGCGACTGCGCAGGACGCGATTAACAGCGTTATGCAGCGTTACTATGCTGACGGCGGAGACGGCTGCGAATCAGTCGCGCTGCCTGACGGCAGTTTAGGATTGGTCGCTGTCGGGACTGGAACTTACGGCTCGGAAATGAGCAATATTGTTGCGCAGCGCAGAGAACAGCAGATAGCTTATTATGTCGCGTTCCTTCAGGCAAAAAGGCTTATGGCACGGTATTTCGCGGGCGCGAGTATTGAACAGCTTCAGTTATTTGCTAATGAGGAAGCAGCAAATGATGAAGCGGCCTCCGGCGTATCGACGAGAAGCGAAAATTTCACCATGACCATTAACAGCGTAACGGAAGCGTTTTTGAAAGTCTATGTTACTTACGATGTCCGTGATGACACTGAGAACGGGACAGTCTATGTAACTCTTGCAAGCACTCCGCGAACCCAAGGTATCTACAGCAGACCGACAAGCGAAACTCAGCAGGCTGGAAATTTGAAAGAAGGCATTAATAAAGTTTTTGCCGAAATTCAAAGCGGCGTTGTGCCTCCAGTCGGCGGAAGAATTGTCAACGTTCCGGAAACCGGCGAAATCGCTTTTGTAGGTTTCGGAAGCGAAGTAGTACGCCCGGCCGACAACAAAAAAGCAAGAGCGGATAACAGACAGTCAGCGCGGAGAAGAGCAAGCTTGAGAGCTGAAGCGTCTCTCTGCGGAATTATCAGGGGCGATAATATCAAGGCAGACGATTCAGATGCGTTAGACGCTGGAAATAACAGCGAAAGTTATATCGGGAACAAAAAAAATGATTTATCCGACCCGATTGATGATTTAGTAAGCGGCTCTGAAAAAGCAGAAGCCCAAAAAGACGCGCAAGGGTTCAGAAGCGAGGACAGCAATAAGCAGATAATTCAAAGCGCGGTTAAAGGTATAATTCCTCCTGGCGTCAGCCCCAGAGCATGGCTCAATGACGAAGGAACTTTTGCTTATGCCGTTGCGGTTTATATCCCGTCAGTAACTCAGAAGGCTGCTCAGATGAATTATAATATGCAAAATTCGCAGATTGTTCAGCCTTATGAAGTCAAAAAAGGCTCACCCGCAGATAAGGCCAAGGGCAAGCCGCAGATTAAAATCGACAGCAAGACCTACAAAGATTCCGGCACACTCCAGCCAGGAGTTTCAGGAACGATCGATCAGCCGCTTTAATGGATTTTATTTTAATGAAATTTTAATAATTTTAATAAAATAATGAAAATGAATTATATGAATTTATTTTCAAAGGTGAGGCTCAGCATCCTGAGTCTCACCGCTTTATTGTTAATTGCGTGTGCGGGTGCAGCATTCGGGAATTCGTTTGATGCTGCCGCAATTTATTTTCTTAAAGAATCTCATCTGTCAATTTCAGATGAAGCTAAAAATCTTTTAATTTCATGCGTGAGCAATGACCGCAACTCGAGAGGCTGGGCTGATGAAATTATATCTGAAGATACAGTTTATGCTATTGAAGTTATCGCAATACCGCAGGCAAAAATTAAATCAAATCAAAATTCAAATAATCAGGCAGCTGTTAGACGTTCATTATCGAGAGCTACTTTGCGCTTGGCTTTGTATCTTGATAACGGTAAATTAAACCGTCAAAGTTTTTCAAATGAGAATGCGGCAAATTATGCTTTATTGATGTCGTATCGAAGCAAAATTAAAGGCGGCATTCAATCATTGTCGCGGGCAATTAACGATGATTACGCAGTAAGTCTTGTATGGGTAAAGCGCGGCTCTGTGAAAGAAGACAGTAAAATTCAATCTGAATTTCAGTTTACTGAAGATTATTGCAAATATCTTTACAAAACCGCGAACGATTTATTTAATGCAAAAAAATTTGACGAAGCCTTGAAAACTTTTCATCAAATTCATTATATGACATGGGCAAATATTGACGCTTATATCGGAGCTTCGCTGTGTTTCCTCAAAATGAATCAAAAAGAGGACGCAATAAAGCTGACTTCCGAACTTGTCAACGTGTTCAGCAAGGATATGAAACCTGATGAAATGGCAAACGCAGGGAAAATTCTATTCAATGCCGGCCAAAAAGATGAGGGCTTTAATGTTTTGGAACTGGCGTACGGGCTTCTTAAATCTCAGGGAGATAAAAAATGAAAAATTACAAAAAATTTTTTTATGCTGCAGCTGTTGTAGCAATAATTTTTTCTTTGATTTCAACAACGTTCGCGGCTCAAAAAATTTCTGATTTTGATAGGGCTGATAAACTTGTCGCTGCTGGGAAAATTCCGATGTATGTGCGCGACAAAGGGAAATTCGTTTATAACTCTAATTATAATATAATTGGAATAAAAGGTTATAACGTGAATTTGCGTTCACAGCCTAATACAAAATCAAACGTTATCGTTCAGCTTAGTGATAATGAACCAGAGAAATGGCCTGTTTATCTCGGCGAATGGACACATCCTGACGGCAGCCGCTGGTTCGTCGGAGAGTATAGGGCAGGCGGCAAAACTAAAACTGTATGGATTTTCGGACAATATGCACAGCCGATGACAAAAGAGGAATATTCTGACGCTAAAAAATCTAATACTCGACTGAGCGACAGCGAATATAAGCAGATGCTGAAAAATTCTGATTTTGCAGCCGCCGATCAAGCTCTTAATCAGGCATGGAAAAATGCGGATAGTTCTTTGTCCGAAAAGGACTTTGCAGCTCTTCAGAAAAGTCAAATGGCTTGGATTAAAAGAGACCGCGATAAAGAGGCAAAAGCTTTGTTGGAGACAATGTCAAGAGTTGAGGCTTATACAGCCGTTACTAATTCACGCGCTGAATATATAAATCAATATGTGAACGGAATAACGGATTTAAGCACAGCTGAACATTATGATAATAATGAAAATATTAGTGAAAATATTTATAATGATGTTCCCGATGATTTGCCCAGCGACTTACCCGATGACGTTCCTGATAATTCAAATAGCCATAATAAAAAATCTGCGTCTAAGGCTAAGAAAACTGTAAATCTCAATTCTTCAGACGATGCTGCGGATTTTCTTGCAGAGCGTTTGATTGAGCTTGGAAAAATTGAGCCTAATGAAATGCTTGAATATCTTTCGGATGTTGAGATTAGCGGGAAAAAATGCTTTGAATTTTCAGCATCATTTAATTTTAACGAGACAGGGCGTTATGCAGTTTCTCAAAACGGCGATATTTACGAGTACGACGGCACTAATTTCGTATCCGTTAGATACATTTAATTTTTAATTTTTATTTTATATTTTATATTTTATAAGGAGGCATATTAATGTCTAAAAAGTTTTTTTGTATGGCAATGCTTTTCGCGCTTTTTATAAGCCTGTCGGCGTTCTCAGCTTCAGCTTCAGCTGCTGATAATATCGAAACTGACGGAAAATACACCGTCGTTACGGTAGAAACTCAGGGCGAAAATCGGTTGGCGGCCATTGAGGGCGGATTAGTCGAGGCTTTGCGCCTTGCATCAGGAAGTTTTATTGATTCAAAATCCGAACTCAACAACGATGAATTGACCGAACGCATAATTTCTTATTCGCGCGGCTCTATCTCAAAATACGAAGTCATTATGGCTGATGATACTAAAGCTGACGCAGGAATTTATAACGTCAAATTAAAAGTTTGGGTCGAGAGCGATTTGCTTAGGGACGGCGTAAAAGTTGCCGCTAACAACACTTCAAAAGTCGCATTCAAAAAAGAAGACTTGCAGCCCGAAAAAGACGAGTTGAAAGCCGCTGCTCTTGAAAACAAAGACGCAATGGCAGCGACAAATAAGTCTAATGCCTCGTCAGGCGTTGAAGCTCTTTCGGCAATGCTTGACCGTTATAATCCCGAAGATTTTATAAGCATTAAAGTCGTCGGAAAAGTTACGCCCGTTAAAGGCAAAGAGGCCGAAGATTTATGTCAGGTCTTAGTCGAAGTTTCTTTTAATGACACTCTATACAATGAGGCTTTTATTCCGGATTTGAAGCAGGTTCTTGATTCAATCGCGGCAAAAAAGAAAGATATTACTCTCACTAAACAGCGTGATATTCTTCGCGGCATAGTCAATAAGAAAGGCGCCCCTATGGCTGATACGAGCGTTGTTATGTACGGCGCAGGCTTGAAGGACAATGATTTTCAGCTTGCGGTCTATGACAAGCCTGACCGTTTCGGCTGCCGTCTCTATTCTTTCAAGAAAGAAGATGCGGATAAAATCCTGAATAATTCTGACAGCCTGTTAGCTAAATTCAGAGGCCGTATTGCAAAGTTGAAAGGCTTTGAGATTGAGCGGCTTGATAAAAACGGCGATATAGTTTCAACTGAAGAGCAGAAAGTCACTTTGCCGTACCTGCTCACCGACAGCGTAGTCCGCAATAATCTCTGGGCTTTCCATCCGTCAATCATGAATTACATGGGAATGTATAGCCTTGTGCCTTTATACGTCGAGAATAAAGCCGTTACTCTGCCGCTGCGCTTTGAGCTTCCGAAAGAATATCAGGACCTTACGGCGGAGGTTAACGTGAAATTTATTTTTGAAGACGATTTCGCAGAGGCCGCAGTCAAAACAAGAAACGCTCTTCACAACACTGCGATTAATGCTCTAACTCAAAAAGCAAATAAAGCCGATTTTAATTCGGGCGTCGAAGTTGAATATCCGTTAGCTCAAGTTGCCGCTGACTATACTGACGTGAACAAGATATTAACCGCAAATGGCCTTTTGCTTAATGAAGTTGTCGACCGTCTTGCGGAATTCAGAGACAAGGGAAATCACGCGGCATTTAATGCTACGGTTTTAAGGCTTGAGCAAGAGACTGGAAATTATGAGAGCCAGAAAAAATGCGTGCCGTATCTCACTCAGGCGGCAATGGTTGATCCCGAGGCAATGATACGAATGGGTGAAGTGTACGAGCAGGGCTTCTATGACGTAAAGCCTAACCCCAAACGTGCGGAGTTTTATTACAAAGAGGGCATAAGGATTCTTTCACTCTTAGCGAGTCAGGGCTTACCGTTAGCAGCGGCTGCTCTTGGCCATGTTTACATCGAAGGTCTTGGAACAAAGCAGGACATTCCGAGAGCTGAAAGATATTTCCAGTTCGCAGAGAAAGCCGGCTATGAAGATCCTGAATATTGGGTCTGGAAGCATTACGGCGTTACGCTGCGTCAGGTTACAATTCCGGAAGAGTTGAAGAAAGCCAGAGGTTTTAACCAAAACAATGCGAAAACCTGTCTGTATCTCGTGCGCGAGAAATTATATAGCTATAGCGTTCTAAGTGCTTACGAAATGTTTAGTTGTTTTAACATTCGAAGCGATATTTTCTGTCGTCTCATAAAAGAACAAGGAAGAAACGCAACCATAGAGTTCTATACAAACGTAAGGGATACCGAGTTCCGTTATAAAAGCGCAAAATAAGTGCCGTTTGCAGCTGATTAAAAAAAGTTCCCTGGACGTGTAAAAGCGTTCGGGGAACTTTCTCTTATCAACTCAGCGTATCAACAAATAGAGATGTTATTTTCTGTATTTTTAACGCTGGGCATTTTTATTTTTTATTTATTTTTATTAGCGCGAAAAATTTTTTAAATTAATTAAATTTTTATTTAAAATTTTTTGAAAATATGTTTAAAATATAGAAAGGATTTTTAAATTAAAATTTTTAATTTAAGAGGGATAGTATATAATGATAGAGCTGCATCGTCTGAACGGCGAATTATTTTTGCTGAACTCGGACATGATCGAGACTATCGATGTCACGCCCGACACGGTGATACGGCTGTTGAACGGACATAGATATATCGTGCTTGAGAAAATGAATGAGATATGTGATAAAATTTTAGCGTTCAGGAAGAGCGCGGGTTATACTTGTATAGTCGCAAACTCCGCCGAAGAGTCGTTAGACTCCTGCGGATATGACAAGAGCGCAGATTTAGGGGTGATTTGAGTTTGGATTTAACGAGTGTTATTGGCTTTTTGATAACATGGATATTAGTTCTTGCTTCGATGGCTTCGGGAGGAAATTTCGGAGCTTACGTTGACGTACCGTCTATAATGATCACGCTGGGCGGAGCTATCGGGGCTACTATTATCTCTAATCCGTCCGATAGGCTTAAGGCCGTCGGCGGCAGTTTCAAGAGCGTATTTTTTTCTAAGCAGATTGATTTAGTCGGCATGGTGCAGATGATAGTCAGCTTTGCCGAGAAGGCGCGCCGTGAGGGCTTGTTAGCGCTTGAAGGCGACGTCGCGGAACTTGATAACGTCTTTTTAAAGAAATCTATTCAGCTTGTAGTCGACGGAACTGACCCTGAGTTAGTGCGCGCGATCTTGGACACTGAGATCGGCGTCTTTGAGGACAGGCATTCGGCTAATAAATCCATGTTTGATACGCTTGCGGAGTTCGGCCCTTCGTTCGGAATGATCGGTACGCTTATAGGCCTTATCGCAATGCTTGGAAACCTGCAGGACGTCAGCGCGTTAGGCCCTGGTATGGCCGTTGCTCTTATCACGACCATGTATGGCTCAATGCTTGCGAACATGTTTGCAATTCCTTGCAGCAAGAAGCTTGCGGCCAGATCAGCTCAGGAAGTCAAAGGAATGGAGCTGATGGTCGAGGGCATTTTGGCTATACAAGCCGGCGAGAACCCCAGAATAGTTGAAGAGAAATTAAAAGTATTCTTACCGCCTAAAATGCGGCTTGCGTTTGAGCAGGAGGATAAGGGCTAATGGCTCGGCAGAAAAAGCCGGAAGAGCCGGGACTTTCAGCGCCGTTCTATATGGGAACGTACGGCGACATGGTTACGTTAATATTATGCTTTTTTATATTATTATTCGCCATGTCGAGCGTTGACTCGCAGAAATTTCAAAAGGCTTTAATCTCGCTTAGGGGATCGTTAGGCGTATTGCGCGGCGGTGAGACGAGCGAAGAAGCTCAAGAGACGCGGCAGGGCGGAGAGACGCAGCGCAGCCCGGGTTCATCGCCTCATGTTGAGCTCGATACGCGCCACGTTGCTTATACTATAAACAGCTTTTTACGGGCAGAAGGGCTTGAAAAATCTATTCAAGTTACGATTAATCAGCGCGGCGTTGCAGTCTCGATTTCAGATCAGTTTTTATTTGCATCTGGCAGCGCGGAGATCAGACCTGAAGGTCAAAGAGCTTTATATAAAATAGCTGAGCTTACGCGCGATAAAGTGCCTGCTGTCGCAATAGAAGGCCACACGGACTCGTCGCCGATGCGCGGCGGATTGTATCGTGACAACTGGGGCTTATCGTCGATGAGAGCAGCTGTTGTAGCATCGTATTTCGAGCGGATCGGCAGATTTGATCCGGTGAAAATTCAGGCCGTGGGCTTCGGGTCATCGCAGCCGGTAGTGCCGAATGACTCGCCGGAGCATCAGGCATTAAATAGGCGAGTTGAGCTTGTGTTTTTGTCTGAGTATCCTAAAAGATAATATATAAAGATAATAATTAAAATAATAAAAAGATTTAAGGGGCTGAACGGGCAGTGAGTGTTAAATCATGAAGCGCATTATAGTTTTCTTAATTGTAGGGCTTGTAATGTTCGGAGCCGGTTTTGGAGGCGGACTGTTGCTTGGTCAGAGGCTTGCGCCGCAGGGCGATGCTAGCAATGTCAAGGGCGGCCGCGAGATAGCCGAACCCGGGCCTATAGTGTCTATAGGCGAATTTACAAACAATTTAGCCGGCGCTGGCCGTCACGTGATAAGCTTTACGCTGTCGCTTGAATTAATTACTAAAGAAGAGGCAAGCGCATTATTGCAGAATGCAGGCTGGCTTGTGAGAATACGCAACGAGATATTTTTGCTTGTAAAAGATAAAGTCTATGACGACTTGAACAGTGCGGAGGGCACGCTGCAGTTCGCCGGCGATATTAAACGGGCATTAAATGCGATATTGCCGGACTTCGGCGGCGAAGCGCCTATAGTTCAAGTCTTATTTGAGTCCATAGTAGTGCAGTAAAATATAAAAATTTAAATTTAAAATTAAGGCAGGTGAGATGCTCTGGCTCCTGATGTTTTATCTCAGAGCGACATAGATGCGCTTTTAAATGCCCTCAACAGCGGCACTGACATAACGACGCTGGCTGAGGACAAGACGGATGAATATGCGAAGCTTAAAGTTTATGACTTTAAGCGGCCTGATAAGTTCAGCAAAGACCAGATACGCGCAATTCAGATGATACACGAGGCGTTTGCGCGGCAGATTACGACTGTAATGTCAACGCTTATAAGGTCGATAGTTGCGTCGGACGTGTCGTCGGTTGAGCAGCTTGCATATGAAGAATTTGTAAGCTACATGGTGCAGCCGACTGTAATAGGTCTTGTTGAGATGCACCCGTTTGACGGCAATATGCTGGTTGAGATCACGCCGAACTTAGTATTTGGCATAATAGACAGGATGTTAGGCGGCCGCGGCGATTTCTCAGGAAAGGTCCGCGAGCTTACGGATATAGAGAAGACGGTAATAGAGCGCGTGCTGATGCGCGTGCTTGAATTGCTTGAGGATAGCTGGAGTACTGTCGTAGACGTAAGATTTAGATTTGAGAGCATGGAGAGCAACCCGTTCTTTGTGCAGATTTGTTCGCCGAGCGATATGGTCTTGGTCGTAATTATGGCTCTTAAAGTCGGCGAGATCGAGGGGACTTTAAATTTATGCTTCCCGTATTTCTTAATGGAGCCGATTATAGACCGGCTGTCGTCGCAGCAGTGGTTCGCGTCAACAAGCCATAAGAAAGATGAAGAGGAGCAGATTAATTTAATCTCGTCTTTAAAGCAGGTTAAGATACCGCTTGCGATGGAGTTAGGGCATACTATACTTAGCCTGTCGGACGTATATGCGCTTCAGCCCGGCGATGTAATTAAATTAGACGAGAATAAAGACAGCGATATTTCAGTTAGAGTGGGCAATCAAGTTAGATTTATGGCCAAGCCCGGGACTTTGAACGGCCATTTAGCCGTGGAGCTGACTAAAGTATTTGGCTTGGGCAAGGCCGATCAGATTTTAGCGGCGGCTAATGCAGCTGGAGCTGGAGCAGAAGGAGAGTGAGCAGTATAAATGGACGATATTTTAAGCAGTGATGAAATAGCGGCGCTGCTTTCCGGCGGAGGCGACATGGACGATGACTCCGGTTCTGATCTCTCGAGTTCTGAAGAAGAGAAATTAAACGAAGTAGCTGAAATATTTTCGGGCTCTGAGAACAGCGTAATATCTATGCTGTCGGGCAAGACTGTCGAAGTTGACCGGCAAAATTCTGAGATTTTAACGCAGGAAGATTTTCGCAAGTCGCTGCCTGATACGCCGCCGTTTATATTTTCGGCCACGTTCGGCGGCCTTGACGATATACCTTTAACTATATTAATAGAGCAGAACGGTGCGTTGGCTTTAGCTGATATAATGATGGGCGGCGCGGGCAAAGAGCTGCCTGAGCCGAGCGATTTATATTTAAACGCAGCTCAAGAGGGCATAAGTCAGATGGTCGGCTCTGCCTTTACGAGCATAAGCGGTTTATTAAATAAGCGCAAGTTAGCGCCTGAGAATATAATTTCAGCGTTGGGAGAGGGCGAGTGGCTGGCTTTCGCCTCAATGACGCCCGATACAAAATTATGGATAAGCCCTGCCAGCGTAAGAATAGAGGGGCTTGATGCGTTTAACATGTGGACGGCGCTTTCGCTTGAGGGAGCGCGTAATCTGGCAAGAGCAATCAGGGAGGCTTCAGATGCAAATAATAATCCTGCCGGATCTCCAGCCTCAATGGGAGCTCCGGCTATGAACTTCGGGGGCGGGGGAGCTTCGTCAGCTCCGGTGGACGTTAGACCTGCGGCGTTTCAGCCGTTAGGAGGCGGGGGCGCAGCCGGCGCGTCAAGTCCTATCGACATGATAGCCGACATTCCCGTTAGAGTGACTGTAGAGTTAGGCAAGACGCGCAAAAGCGTGTCGGAAATTCTGGCCTTGACTAACGGCTCGGTAATAGAGCTTGACAAAATGGCCGGCGAACCGGTCGATATTTTAGTCAACGGCAAGTTAATAGCCCGCGGCGAAGTAGTAGTTATAGACGAAAATTTCGGCGTTAGAATAACTGACATAATAGGCGTTGCAAAGCCTGTATAATTTATGAGCTTAAATTTTATTTTATGATATAATGCAATTAAATAATTTATTAAATTTAAAATTAAGATTTGAAACAAGCGAGGGATTGCTATGGGCAAGAAAGTTTTGATCGTTGATGACGCGGCCTTTATGAGGATGATGTTAAAAGACATTCTCCAGAAAAATGATTTTGAAGTGGTCGCAGAGGCGGAAAACGGCAAGGCCGGAGTCGCCGCTTATCAGAAATATAAACCGGATATTGTAACTATGGACATCACGATGCCTGAGATGAACGGTATAGACGCAGTCAAGGCAATTAAGGCTCTTGATCCGAGCGTAAAGATCGTAATGGTGTCGGCTATGGGTCAGCAGCCGATGGTCATCGAGGCGATACAGGCCGGCGCTAATGACTTTATAGTCAAGCCGTTCCAGCCCGAGCGCGTTATCGAGGCCATCACGAAAGTTTTATCGTAATTTTAATTAAAATTAAATTTTAATTAAATTAATTAATTTAAATTTTTAAATTAAAAAATAATATTGGCGGATACAAGTCTGACCGCTTATTTAATTAGAGTTTCGCTTGCTTTGGCTTTACTGCTGGCCGCAGCATTTTTTATTAAATTAAAATTTAATAAAATGCGCGGTTTTGCTAAGGGTGCGGCGGTGGAGATTTTAGCGTCCTTATCGCTGGGTAAGGATGCTTTTTTTGTTGTGCGGTGCGGCCCTGATGTGATTGCATTTATAACGGGCGCGGGCGGTGCGTCTGTGATAGGCAGGTGGAAGTATGATGACTGGATTAAATTTAATAATCAAGAGCAAGAGCTTAAATAAATATTTATTAATTTTATTAATAATTTTATTTAGCTTTATTTTTAAGCCTGAATTATGCTTTGCTGCTGTCAGAACTGACGCGCTGTCTGGAATTCCTTTGCCGTCGCTGCAAATAGGCGTGACGCCTGCCGACTCGCCGCGTGATGTCGCGTTATCGCTGCAAATTCTTGCGGTGATGACTGTATTAAGTTTAGTTCCGGCGATATTATTAATGCTGACGAGCTTTACGCGAATAGTGATAGTCTTGGGTTTTGTGCAGCGGGCGATAGGACTTCAGCAGTCGCCGCCCCAGCAGGTCATAGCCGGTTTGGCATTATTTCTAACTATGTTCACGATGTATCCGACTTGGAATAGAGTTTATCAGAATGCGCTCGCGCCGTACATGGCCGGTGAAATTGCAGGCGACGTAGCGTGGCAGAACGCAGAAGCGCCGGTGCGTGAATTTATGCTGAGATACACCCGTCAGGAAGAGTTATCGTTAATTATCTCGATGTCTCAAGAGGAGAGGCCGGCAACTCAGGCCGACGTGCCGACACGAGTTTTAGTTCCGGCTTTCATGCTTAGCGAGTTAAAAACTGCGTTTCAGATGGGCGTTGTAATTTATATCCCGTTTATAGTTGTAGATATGGTCGTCTCGAGCGTGCTGTTAGCTATGGGCATGATGATGCTGCCGCCGATGATGATCTCGCTGCCATTTAAGATTTTATTATTCGTGATGGCGGACGGCTGGAACTTGGTCGTAATGAGCATATTAAAAAGCTTCACTAATATTCCGTAAATAAAATTTAAAAATTAAAAAAATTTTAAAAGAGAGGCGAAGTCAGGATATGGGCGTGACTGTGTTAAGTCTTTATGATATTTTGAGCGGAGCTGTATGGACTATGTTCTCGGTGGCTTTGCCGATTTTAATTGTCGCAATGACAGTTGGATTATTGATAGGAATTTTGCAGACTGCGACATCAATTCAGGAGCAGACCTTAATATTTATCCCTAAGATCATAGCCGTGTTCGCGTGCATAATTTTGCTTGCGCCGTGGATGAGCCAGAGAATGCTTGTCATGGCACGCGAAATTTTAGGCCAGCTCGAGAGATTTATTCAGTAATAAAATAATAAAAAATTAAAAATAAATTAATTTAATTTAAAATTAAAAAATTGCGCGGTATCGAGCTTCCGACGCAGCTGCTAATAGCATATTTGCTGCTGCATTTACGGTTTGTAGGAATGACGTTTAACTCGCCGGTGTTCACGGGCATCATGGCACCGACGCCGGTTCGCTATATCTTCGCTGTGATATTAACATTCGCGTCTGTTTACTCAGCCGGTGAGACGCAAGTTGCGTTAATAAACTTCGATAATGTCTTCACGCTTGTTATATTAGCCGTAAGGGAATTAATAATCGGGCTTGCATTTGGCTTCTTGTCATCGCTGCCTTTAGTTGCAGTGAGGTTAGCCGGTGAGCAGATCGGCACGGTCATGGGCTTTTCAATGGCTCAAGTCATGGACCCGATGACGCAGGCGGAGACGTCCTTAATCGGCCAATTAAATTTCTTAACTGCCTTATGGTTTTACTTTCACTGGAACGGCCATTTATTAATGATCAAAGCTATAATCGAGAGCATAAAGCTTGTGCCGCTCGGGCAGCTGTCATTTTTGCCGGCCGGCGACGTTGCAGTAGGGACGTGGCTGCAAAATTTATTTAGCATAGGGATGCGTATAGTCGTGCCGTTTTACTGCGCTTTAGTGCTTTCAGATATTGGCCTTGGCTTTCTTGCCCGCACTGTGCCTCAGATGAATATATTTGTAGTTGGCTTGCCGGTTAAAGTTGCGCTGGGATTTTTTGTGTTAGCGGCAGTGTTGCCCTTAGCTGTCGATATGTTATTCCCGTTAATGGAACGATGGATTGAATTTGCGCTCGGGGCGATCATGCTATGGCGATAAAATTTAAATTTAATATTCAGTTCTTTGGTCAAGAGCGGACTGAGCCTGCTACGCCGCGTAAGCGTGAGAAAGTCCGCGAAGAGGGCCGCGTGTGCGTGAGCAAGGACTTAACGGCAGCTACTGAGCTTATAGTGGGCTTAATGGGAATGCTGATGCTCGGCGCATTGACTTGGCGGACTTTAACTTTCTTAATCACGTTCAGCGTAAATTTTATGGGCGATAAGACTTTGAACGATGACGGCTGGCTGTATTTTGTGAATATAGTTGGCTTGCCGGTTAAAGTTGCGCTGGGATTTTTTGTGTTAGCGGCAGTGCTGCCCTTAGCTGTCGATATGTTATTCCCGTTAATGGAACGATGGATTGAGTTTGCGCTCGGGGCAATCATGCTATGGCGATAAAATTTAAATTTAATATTCAGTTCTTTGGTCAAGAGCGGACTGAGCCTGCTACGCCGCGTAAGCGTGAGAAAGTCCGTGAAGAGGGCCGCGTGTGCGTGAGCAAGGACTTAACGGCAGCTACTGAGCTTATAGTGGGCTTAATGGGAATGTTAATGCTCGGCGCGTTGACTTGGCGGACTTTGACGTTTTTAATCACGTTCAGCGTAAATTTTATGGGCGATAAGACTTTGAACGATGACGGCTGGCTGTATTTTGTATCATGGGAAGCAATTCAAGATTATTTTTTGTCATGGCTGCCTCTGGGATTATTAATCGCGCTGTTCTCGATGGCTGTATTAATCTGTCAAGTCGGCTTCGCGTTCACGAGCGAGCCGTTTAAACCTAAATTTGACAGGCTTAATCCCATTTCAGGCATGAAAAAAATTATCTCGTTAAGGTCTATAGTTGAGCTATTAAAAGGCTTATTAAAGGCGAGTTTATTTGCGATCGTGATTTACACGGCGATAAAAAATTATTTGCCCGAGACGTCAAAGACTATGCAGATGCCATTGGCGATAGGCGGCTCGGCATTCTGGGACATGCTATGGTCGCTGGCTATGAGACTGGCGGCAATGCTGTTAGTGATGGCGTGCGCGGATTATCTGTATCAAAAATGGGAATTTGAGCGCTCTATCAAGATGAGCAAGCAGGAAATTAAAGAAGAATATAAACAGATGGAGGGCGATCCGCAGGTCAAGAGCAAGATTAGGCAGAAGCAGCGTGAGATGGCCAAGCAGCGCATGATGGCGGACGTGCCGAAGTCCGACGTTGTTATCACGAACCCTACGCACTTAGCTATCGCGTTAGCATATGAGCGGGAGTTCATGAGCGCACCGCAGGTCATAGCTAAAGGTCAAGACTATTTAGCTCTGCAGATAAGAAAAATAGCAGAAGCAAATAACGTGCCTGTGATCGAGAATAAGCCGCTTGCTTGGGCGCTGTACGAGCAGGTCGAAGTCGGCGAAGAGATACCGGCTGATTTATACCGAGGCGTCGCTGAAATTCTTGCTATGGTCTATAAATTAAAAGCTAAATAATAAAATTAATTAATAAATTAATAGCTCCCTGTTGAAATTACAGGGAGCTATTTTTTTTGCTTAAAAATTTTTAAATTATTTTAATAACGCGTCATTAAAGAAAGCTTTAATTTTCGCGAACGGAATTTTATCAAAATTATCGTATAAATCAACGTGCGAAGCATCCGGAATTATTACAAGCTCTTTGTTGTCTTTAAACTCGCTGTTGGCCGTCATGTTCTTGAATGCGTCCTCACTGAAATATCTTGAGTGGGCTTTCTCGCCGTGAATAATTAATACCGGCGTGCGGATTTCGTTCGAGTAGGCTAAGAGCTTGAAGTTTGCCAGCGGCAATGCTGAAGTTGTGTTCCAGCCCTCGTTGGAGTTGACAGAACGGGCGTGATAGCCGCGCGGCATTTTGTAGTACGCGTAATAATCTTTCACGAACTGCGGAGCGTCGTCAGGCAGCGGGTCGATAACGCCGCCGGCTCTTGCATAGCTGCCGTTTTTATAGTCCAAAGTTCTTTGAGCGTTAAGAGCCTTGCGCATCTCGTAGCGGGCCTTCTCATTATTGCCTGCGTCAAAATAGCCGTTGGCCGTGACGCGCGACATGTCGTACATAGTTGTTGATACGGTCGCCTTAATTCTCGTGTCGGCAGCTGCTGCATTAATTGCCATTCCGCCCCAGCCGCATATGCCGATTATGCCAAGCCTCTCAGCGTCAATAAAATCCCGAGTTGCTAAAAAGTCTATTGCAGCTGAAAAATCTTCGGTGTTGATCTCAAGTGAGCCGATATTTCTTACTGAACCTACGCCGCCGCTCTCACCTGTGAACGACGGGTCAAATGCAATGGCAACATAACCTGCCTTGGCCATCTCCTGAGCGTAAAGTCCTGACGACTGCTCTTTCACTGCGCCGAACGGCCCTGATACTGCAATAGCTGCGTACTTTTTAGACGCATTAAAATCTTTCGGCAGATAAAGATGTCCGACTAAGTCGATGCCGTAACGATTATGAAACTTCGCGAGCTTAACCTGAATAGCAGAGTCTTTAGCAAATACGCGCGTGTCTTCATCTGATTTCAAATCTGAAATCGCCGCGTCGGCTGCAAATGAAACTGAGCTGAAGCTTAACGCTAAAATCAAAGCCAGCATAAAAATTTTCGTCATGTTAAAACTTCCTCCTGATTAAATAAAAAATTTAAATTAAATTTAGATTAAAAATTAATTTCAAAAATATTTTAGAAAATTTATAATAGAAATGTCCAATACTTTAAAAGCAATTCATGAAATGCTTTGAATGCATTTCTTTTTAAAATTTAATTTAATTTATTAAGTAGAAGGGATAAGTGCATGGAGCTTAGAGTTTTGAAATATTTTCTTGAAGCGGCGCGTGACGGCAATATCACTAAGGCAGCGGCGCGGCTTCACATCACGCAGCCTACGTTGACGCGGCAGCTGCATCAGCTTGAGGAAGAGCTTGGCGTGAAGCTCTATAACCGAGGCAGCTATAATATACGGCTCACGCCCGAGGGAATTTTGTTGAAGAAGCGGGCGCAGGAGATTATAGAGCTTGAAGATAAAATTAAAAACGAGTTCGCAAGTGTTGATAACGAGATAAGCGGCGTTGTTTATATCGGCGCGGGTGAGACTGCAGGCATGGCGTTTATCGGCAAAATTTTAAAAAATTTAATTAATAAATATCCCAAAGTTAAATACAGAATGATCAGCGAGGATCGTGAAGGCGTGAGCTGGAAGCTTGATAGAGGCTTAATAGACTTTGGAGTATTTGTAGGCAAGGCAAATCTTGATAAATATAATTATATAGTCTTGCCGGGGCAAGACAGCTGGGGCGTTTTAGTTTTAAAAGATGATGCGCTGGCTGCAAAGGGCTTTGTTGAAGCTGAGGATTTATTAGGGCGGCCGTTATTGGCATCGTATCAGGCGGTAAGCGAGGGCGAATTTGAAGAGTGGCTTGGCTATTCAGAAGAGAATTTAAATATAGTCGGCACGCATAATTTAATTTACAACGCGTCTGTGATGCTTAGGGAAAAGCTGGGAATTTTGCTGACTATTGACGGGATAATAGACACTGAGTTTGAGGGCAGCGAGTTAAAATTTTTGCCGTTACGGCCTGAGATTAAGGCGCGGCTTGCCTTAGCATGGAAGAAGGACGCAGTGTTATCGCAGGCTGCCGCAAAATTTTTGGAGATCGCGAATAATATATAATTATAAAAATTTTAAATTTAAAAATTTTTAACGGAGCGGTCATGAGCGTAGATATAAAAGAATTTAATGAATGCGAAGATATTTTAGATATAAAAAATTTTTTAAATTCTATAATTCACGGCGATTGTCTTGAAGTAATGAAGAAACTGCCGGACAAGTGCGTTGACTTAGTCATCACGTCGCCGCCTTATAATTTGCTGAACAGCACGGGCAACGGGCTTAAAAAGAATACGCGCTGCGGCAAATGGAAGAACGCTGCCATTAAAGACGGCTATAAAAATTATGACGATAATATGCCGTATGACGAGTATGTTAAATGGCAAAAAGCTTGCTTGGCCGAGATGTATAGATTAATTAAGGACGGCGGCGCGATTTTTTATAATAATAAAAATCGGGTGCAGGGCGGCTTGCTGCAGGACAGGGGCGAGATAGTACGCGGGCTGCCGTTGAGGCAAGTTATAATTTGGAAGCGCAGCGGCGCGATTAATTTTAATTCAGGATATTTTCTGCCTACGACTGAGCAAATTTATATGATATGCGATAAAAATTTTAAATTAATTAAGGGCGCGAATAAATATACGGATGTGTGGGAGATAACGCAGGAATTAAAAAATCCGCATCCGGCGCCGTTTCCCGAGGCATTGATTGATAGAATACTGAGCAGCGCGGGCGGGCAAATTGTTCTTGATCCGTTTGCAGGCTCCGGCACGACCGGAGTATCAGCCAGAAAATTTAATCGTGATTTTATTTTAATCGAGAAGTCGGAAGAGTATTGCAGGATGGCCAAGGCGAGACTTGACGGTTATGAATGGCGGGACGCAAATAATTTTGAGCCGTGCCAGTTCGAGATAGGCTTTGAACATGAATAATTTATTAATGAAAATTAACAGCTCGCCGTTTAGAAATATTTACTGGTTCGCGCGGGCGTTAGTAAATACGGATCAATATTCGGCAATCGGCACAAGTCATGAGGCAAAATTATTGAGCGCAGTGCAGAAAGTTGAAATTATTTTAGCAAGCCGTGAGATGCCGGCTAATCAAAAATTATTGACGGCTCAAAATATCTTGGCTGATATTATTACTGCCATGTCTAAAGATGGGAGCAAGCGGCGCAGGCAGCATCTTAAATTTTTAGAATTTATTAATGACGGGATTAAAAGCCTTGACGACATGATAATTTTTTGTCTCACAGTAAAATATATTGTCGTGCCGATTAATACGGCGTTAAAAATTATCCCGTCGAGCGATAAAGATTTTTGCGTTGAGACGGCGAAGATAATTCTTGATACTTACGGAGAGAGTGCGGTCGGAACTGTGATAAGCGTCTGGGACGAGCTTGGCGTTAGAGGCTGTCTCGAGGCTGAACGCGCGGCTGTGATTGAGGGCTTTGCAAACTTAACTGATAACTTAACGCGGCTTGAAATCAAGCATGATAAGCTCGACGATAATATAATCATGACGGCATTTATTCAAGAGTTTGAGCGCAGGCTCGGCCAGAAGCGCAAAGCTCGTGGCGGCGCAAGCCTCGAGAGCGTCACATCTTTTTTATTTAATTACTATAATTTTTCGCAGGTTGAAAGCCCCGAGCATTTTGATCAAAATATAGAAGTCGATAAATGGTTTAAGTGTGCTGACGGGTGGATTATCGGCATCAGCTGCAAACGAACGCTTAGGGAAAGGTGGAAGCAGCTCTCGGGGGCAAAGAGCGTTGACCTGTCGCATTATAAAATTAAAGAAATTTGGCATATTATTACGTATGATAAAGATCTGTCGGACGATAAGATCGTAAATTTAGGCAAAGAGCGGCAGATATTTTATTTAAATGACAAGAGCGATGTATATTTACGCGCGGCTAATCACGCCGGTATGAAAGATTATGTACGGCCTTTGTCACGTATAATAAGCGATATTCGCGCAAAGATTATTTAATTTTAAAATTAAATATAATTTAAAAGGAGCTGGAGGCAATGAAGCAAATAGCACTAATAATGGGCAGCGACAGCGATTTAGCGATAGCTGAGAAGGCAGCTGATGTTTTAAAGAAGCTTGATATAAAATTTGAGCTGCGGGTGATGTCGGCGCACAGGACGCCTGATAAAGTTTTGGAGTTTGCTAAAAACGCTAAAAATTTAAATTTCGGAGCGATAATCGCGATAGCAGGCAAGGCGGCGCACTTGGCCGGATTTATTGCGGCGAACACGAGGCTGCCTGTGATAGGCGTGCCGGTTAAGGGTAATGACTTGGGCGGACTTGATGCGCTGCTGGCGACTGTGCAGATGCCGTCGGGCGTGCCGGTCGCGACTGTGGCAATAGACGGCGGGGCTAATGCAGCGTGGCTTGCAGCGAGAATTTTAGCGCTGCATGATGAAGATTTAGCAGCAAAGCTTGAGCAAGAGGCTTTAACTATGGCCGCTGAAGTTGAGTTAAAGGACGCGAAAGTCAGGGGATTATAAATTAAATTTAGAAGAGGCATATGTATAATGAAGAAGATTGATGAAAATAATATAAATAACCGCGAGGCGTATATAAAGGCCGGAGTTGACGTTGAGGCCGGCTATGAAGCTGTGAAATTAATTGCCGGGCCGGTAGCAAGGACTAAAATTAAGGGCGTGATGTCAGGGCTTGGAGGTTTCGGCGGTGCATTTGATTTATCACTTTATAATAATAATAATAATTATAAAGAGCCGGTGTTGATAAGCGGCACTGACGGCGTCGGGACGAAGTTAAAGATCGCGTTTTTATTGGATAAGCATGATACTGTAGGGATTGACTGCGTGGCTATGTGCGTAAATGATGTATTATGCTGCGGAGCTAAGCCTTTATTTTTTCTGGATTATGTTGCAGTGGGGAAGAATTTGCCGGAGCGGGTCGCGGCTATAGTCTCGGGAGTGGCTGAGGGCTGCGTGCAGGCTGAGTGCGCGTTGATCGGCGGCGAGACGGCGGAGATGCCGGGATTTTATGCGCCGGATGAGTATGACTTGGCCGGCTTTGCAGTAGGCATAGCTGAAAAAACTAAAATTTTAGATAATAATAACGTAAAGCCCGGTGATGTTATTATCGCCTTGCCGTCGTCGGGCGTGCATTCTAACGGATTTTCGCTTGTGCGCAAAATTTTTAAGCTTGATGAAGTTAATAATAATATATTATTTAAATATGTAGAAGATTTTGGAAAGACGTTGGGCGAGGAATTATTAACGCCTACTAAAATCTACGTTAAGCCGGTTTTGAATTTATTAAATAATAAAAATATAAATATAAAATCTATTGCGCATATAACCGGCGGCGGATTTTTCGAGAATATTCCCAGAAGTTTAAATAATAAAGTCAGCGCGAATATATTTAAAGATAAATTAAGAGTATTAAATATATTTAAATATTTAATGAGCGAAGGCGATATTGATTTTACGCAGATGCTGAATATATTTAATATGGGCGTAGGCATGACGTTAATTTTATCGCCTGATGAGGCTGACGCGGCGTTAAAAATTTTAAAGCTTGATAATATTGACGCGTATATAATCGGTGAAATTGCCGATAACTCGGACGGATTATTAGCTAAAATAAATATAATTTAAATTAAAATTTAAATTTAATAACGGGATGTGTTATTGCTGATGGAGCAGTGCGTAAGTCAAAATAAAATTTTTGACGGCAAGATTTTAAGCGTGCGGGTCGACAAAGTTAAATTGCCTAACGGCCGTGAAGCGACGCGTGAAATAGTGGAGCATAAGCCGGCGGTTGGAATGCTTGCGCTGACGGGTAAAAAAAGCGTGTTGTTAGTTAAGCAGTATAGATACGCAGTTAATGAAGATACGCTTGAGATCTGCGCTGGATTAATCGAGCCGGGTGAAGAGCCGCGCGAAGCAGCGATGCGCGAGATGCAGGAAGAGATGGGATTTAAGCCGGGCAAGCTGACTAAGATCGGCGGCTTTTACGCGTCGCCGGGATTTTGCACTGAATTTGTGGATGTATTTATAGCAGAAGATTTGATTGCGTCGCAGCTGCCGCAGGACGATGACGAGGACGTGCATGTGAAAGAAGTTGCATATAGCGACATTCCTAAAATTATGACTGACGGCACGATACGCGATTCTAAGACTTATGCAGCGCTTGCGTGGCTGATGGCGCGTGAAAAAATTTTAAATTAAAATTATTTAAAATTTTTAAAAATTTTTTTAAAATTTTGCTGATTTATTAGTTATAATAGGCTATAATTAATTAGAAAATGCGCGGTGTTTTTGCGCGAATATTTTTTACCGAGGAGCGTATTAAATGTTAAAGAATTTAAGAATTCCAATGAAGTTGGGCGTCGGATTCGGACTGGTACTTACCCTGTTCGGCATTGCGGTATTTTTGAGCTGGATGAGCATTTCCAGCGTTCAGCGCGACATCGCGTTTATTCAGGAAGTTGTGCAGGCAATGAAGGCTGCTAACGACATGAACAACACAGTTGCGTGGATTCGCGCCGGCATTCGAGACCTGCGTTTTTCGGAGAGCGACGCGGATATTAACGATCTGACCGGTCGGCTGAACGAGATGCGTGACTTTGTCAAGGTTGCGAATGACCTTAAACAGCGCGTTCCCGAGCTCACCTCGCTGAATACGATGTCCGAGATTGAGCGTACGCTGCGCAACAGTACTACGGCTCTTGACAGAGTTGCGACGATGATTAGAACTAAAAGAGCGGCGGTCGCAAAACTTGACGATGGTATCAAGGGAATTTATAACACTCTTACGGATGTAATTAACTTTCAGTATGATGCTACAGCTAAAGATGCTCATAATTTAACGAAAATGGCAGCGAGCGGCGACGGCGGCAACGACACTGTAGCCCAGCTTACAACAAGTCTTGAGAGAATTAAGACTATTGAAAATTTGCGCGAGAGACTGCTTACGGCGGCGTGGCACTATCAGGAAGGTATGGTAACGCGCGATGTTAAGATACTTAACGATGTAGTGACGCAGCTTAATGACCTTGAGACGGCGTGCAATAATTTCGCAGACAGAGCACGTTTCCCTGAGGTTCGCGAGAAGCTTAACAACGGCAAGAATGCTTTCACGATATTTAAGACCAGTTTCGCGGACGTTCTTCGCTCGTTCAACGAGACAAGCCCGTTATTCGAGGCGTTATTAAGCGACGGCCGCGAGCTTATGGGCGCAGCCAATGCTATAATGGACGACGCTGTCGGCAAGTTAATCAGCTTAACCCAGAACGGTTACGACGCGCTCGGAAGCGCTATATTGCTTTTAATCAGTCTTGCTGTAGTCGCAGTAGTCGTAGGCTTTGCTATTGCATATTTCATTGCCGGAGCTATCAGAAAGCCGCTTAACAGAGTTGTTGAGCTTGCCACTAATGCACGCGACGGAGATATGGCAGTCACAGACGATGACTTCCATTATAACGGCCGTGACGAACTCGGCGATTTACGCGACGCTTTGTCTTCAATGTTTATATCGCTTAGAACGGCAATGGGCGAAATCCGTGAGAACGCTAATACTTCGACTGACAAGGCGCAGACCATGCGTGAGGACGCGGCGACTAACCTTCAGAGTACGAAGACAGTGCTTCAGGAAGTCAGCAATACGGTTAAATTAATGGAGAGCAACGCTTCGTCGCTGCAAGAGAGCAACGCCGGAACGGAAGAGATGTCGGCGGCATCGATGACGTCGGCACAGGCTGCGACGGACTGCGCCGAGTTTATCTCGAACGTTACGCAGGTTGCTAATAAGGCAACTGAGGCAGTGCAGGAAGCTATCGCTAATATGGCCATTCTTTCCAAGAAGACCGAAGAGAGCGGCGAGAAGTTACAGGGACTTGTTGACTCGGTTGATAAGATCACTGAATTTATCGGAGTTATCACGTCAATCGCAGACCAGACGAACTTGTTAGCGCTTAACGCGGCAATCGAGGCAGCGAGAGCCGGTGAGGCAGGCCGCGGATTTGCAGTCGTTGCTGAATCAGTGCGTAAGCTGGCTGAAGAGTCGAGCAGAGCAGCTGAGAGCGTACGCGGCCTTATGGAGGCATTACAGAGCGGCGCCCGCGACACTAAGACGTCAAGCGATGAAGTCGGCGCGTTACTCGTTCAGACGGTTGAGAAGGCGAACGGTGCACAAGATTCTCTTACTAAGGCAATGGGCCAGATCGACAAGGCAAACGATAGAATTCAGAATATCGCAGCAGTCGCTGAAGAGCAGGCGGCCTCAAGCCGTGAGATCGCAGCCGGCATCGACAATGTCACAAAGGCAACGACAGAAATTCTCCAGAACCTTGAGAATATTAAGAACTCAATGGATGATACGGCTGTCGTAGCAGAGCGTGCTGCTAATATCGCCAATGACCAGACGCAGTTGGCTCAGGATTTGAGAGACTCGCTGTCCATGTTCAAGATTGACGAAGAGGACAAGGACAACGCTGTAGCCAGGAAGAAAAAGAAGACTACAAAGGGTCAGAAAGCGCTTAAGGGTTAATTAGCTTAGAATTAAAAATTAAAGTTTATAATTAACAAAAATCCCCGGGCGAGATAACTTACCCGAGGATTTTTTTATTATTTTATAATTTTAAAAATCGTTCCGCCGCCGATGACTAAGCTCGGGTCGCTTAAGTCATAAATCACGGCGGCTTGGCCTATTGCAGGAGCGCGCTGCGGCTCATGAAAATTTATTAATAATATATCGCTTTCAAGCTGAGTAATTACTGCCTGAGCTTCGCTTTGCCTATAGCGAATTTTAGCAGCGGCTTGAATAGGCTCGTCAAGCTGCTTATACGCGATTAGATTTATATTATTTACTAAAATTTTATTAATAAATAAATCGCTCTGGCTGTGAGATAAAATTATATTATTATTAATTACGTCTATGTCCGTGACGTACAGCGGCGAACTTGACGCGATATTTAAGCCTTTGCGCTGGCCGATAGTGTAGTGAATTATGCCTTTGTGCTCGCCTAAAATCTCGCCGGTGTACTTTAATATAAATTTGCCCGGCTTGCTTTTAGAACCCGTATAATTTTCGATAAAGGCCGCATAATTTTTATCAGGCACAAAGCAAATATCTTGCGAGTCATGTTTACGCGCATTAATAAAATTATTTTGCGCAGCGATAGCTCTGACTTGAAGCTTAGTTAAATTTCCCAGCGGGAAGAGCGTATGAGCCAGCTGCTCTTGCGTGAGCATATATAATACATAGCTTTGATCGCGCGTTAAATCGATGCCGCGCCGTAATAAATATCTGCCTGAATTTTTATCAAATTCTATTCTGGCGTAATGCCCTGTCGCGATGTAATTAAAATTATTATTTAATGCGTGATTAAGCAGCGCGTTAAATTTTAAATATTTATTGCAGTCAATGCAGGGATTTGGCGTGCCGCCGGCCTGATAAGTCTTAATAAATTTATCTATCACGCATTCTTTAAATTCAATCATGTAATAAAGCGTCTCGTGCTTTATATTTAATTTTGCGCAAATTGCAGCAGCATCTTGAACGTCTTGCTGTGAGCAGCAGGGACGCGCAGGGTCAACGCCGATGTCGCCGTTTAAGAATAAGCGCATAGTCGCGCCGCTGCAGTCATAATTATTTTGCTTTAATAAATATGCTGTTACGCTGCTGTCAACGCCGCCGCTCATCGCAATTAAGACTTTATTATTTATAATTAATCAACTCGCTTTGTAATTAAAAAATTTATTATAATTATAATAAACTTAATGCTAAAATATATATTTTAGTAAATAATATTTTATTCGGGGGTTATAGATTTGTTTCTCAGCATGACGGGATACGGCAGTGCGTCGCGCGAATTTGAATGGGGAACTGTCACGTTTGAATTAAATTCAGTTAATCATAGATATCAAGACTTTAACGCTAAATTGCCGCGGGAGCTTGCGGTGTTGGAGAGCCGGTTAGTTGTCGCGATGCGGTCGCTTATCACGCGGGGCAAAGTGAAACTTACGGCTGACATAGCTTGGAATCCGGGCGCAAGGACGCCGTCGATTGACGAAGACGGCTTGATGCTGCTTGTGCGCCGCGTGCAGGAAATTGCAGCTAAAAATAATTTAGAATTTCAGCCGGACTTAACTAAATTTTTAACTCTGCCCGGGGTATGCGAGGCTAAAGACTTATCAGGAATTGATGATAATAATAGTGATAGTGACGCAGGGCTTGAAATTTGGCTTGAGCTGTTAAGTCAAGCTGCAGCTTCGTTGAACGCCATGAAGAAGCTCGAGGGCGATAAATTATATGAAGTGATACATAAAGATTTAACAGAATTTGAGAGAATAAATAAATTTCTGGCAGACAGATGGGCTGAAGCTCGGGACGCAGCGCTTGAGAGTTTAAAGACGCGCATTGAGACAGTGACTGAGCATTTTGCGCTTGAGCTTGATGAGGCGCGGGTTGCACAGGAAGTGTCGCTCATGGCGGACAAGTGGGACGTATCTGAAGAGATCGCAAGATTAGATGCGCATATAACGCATTTTCATGAGACTATGGACGGCAGCGAACCGGCCGGTCGGCGCTTAGATTTCTTAATTCAAGAGATGAATCGCGAGATAAATACTATGGGATCGAAAGTTGCCGACGCTGACTTCAGATGGGGAATAGTCGAGGCGAAGTCGTGCCTTGAGCGCATACGGGAGCAGGTGCAGAATGTCGAGTAAGCGGGGCAAATTATTTATATTGTCAGGCCCGAGCGGCGCAGGCAAGGGAACGTTAAGAGCTATTGCGCTAAGCGGCGTTAAAAATTTAGTTTATTCTATTTCATGCACTACAAGGCCGCCCCGAGCCGGTGAGACTAATGGAGTTGAATATAGATTTATAAGTAAAGGCGATTTTGAAAATAAAATTAATTTACATGAATTTTTGGAATATGCTAACGTTCACGGGTGTTATTACGGCACGTTAAGAGATGACGTCGAGCGTGAGCTTGAGGCCGGCAATGATGTATTATTAGAGATCGACGTTCAGGGCGCCGAGCAGGTTAAAAATATTTTAAGCGAGGCTGTGTTAATATTTATCATGCCGCCGTCGCGTGAGATTTTAGAATCGCGTTTAAGAGCGCGGGGCACTGAGAACGAGGAAATTTTAAAAGTCAGGCTTAATAATGCAGTTGACGAGATGAGCAAGGCCGCAAGCTATAAACATGTTATTATAAATGATGAGCTTGACCGCGCGGCTCAAGAGCTTAAAGAAATTATATTAAGTTATAGAAATTAAATTAAATTAAAAATTTTAATAATGGGGGATTGCAGCATGAAATTTTATGATTTAGAGGGTTTGTCAGAGCGGAGCGGGACTGATAATAAATATGAGATCACCGCGCGGGTGTCGGCCAGAGCAAGGTGGCTGAGCGAGCATAATAAACGCGACCGCGATATTTTTGCTAACGAGCGTTATTTATCAATCGCGCTGGCCGAGATCGATCAGGGACGCGGAATTTTAGCACCGGGCGAGCGCGTGGCCGTGACGCCTGATGAGCTTGTATAAATGCGCGTGCTGTTAGGCGTGACCGGCGGCATCGCTGCGTATAAAATCCCGTTTTTAGTAAGATTATTAAAGAAGGCCGGCTGTGAGCTTGAGATAGTCTTAACTGACAGTGCAGCAAAATTTGTAAGTCCGTTGGCATTAGCAAGTTTAAATCATAAGCGCGTATGGCGGGACGCGGATTTGCTTGATGATAATAAAGGCTTTGAAATTCCGCATATAAATTTAGCGAACTGGCCGGATGTGATAGCAGTCGCGCCGTGCACGGCTAATAGTATTGCGAAGTTTGCGCATGGTCACGCTGATAATTTGTTAAGCTCTGTAATTTTAGCCAGCGGCTTTATTGATATGCCTGTATTAATTTTTCCGGCAATGAATGCAAACATGCTTGATAACGCAGCTACGCAGGAGAATATAGAAATATTGCGTGAGCGGGGTGCGTATATTATCGAGCCTGAAGCTGGATTTTTAGCTTGCGGCGCTGAAGGCAAAGGCCGGATGCCCGAGCCTGATGAAATTTTTGAGGAAGTCATGCGTGCAGCAGTAGAAGATCATGATTTATTGGGCTGTAATGTCTTAGTGACGGCCGGGCCGACGCGCGAATTTTTAGATCCTGCAAGATTTATTTCTAATCCAAGCTCGGGCAAAATGGGAATTGCAGTTGCCAGAACGGCATGGCGGCGCGGCGCGGACGTGAAATTAATTTTAGGGCCGGTCACGCCGCCGCAGGGCGATTACTCGTTATACGGCTTTGAGGTAATTAAAGTCAGCTCGGCTCAGGAGATGCTAAAGGCCGTGATAGAGAATTTGGACTGGGCAAAATTTATAATTAAGGCCGCAGCTGTAGGCGATTATAAAGCCAAAGAATTTCAAGAGCATAAGATTAAGCGTGAGAAGCAGGATGATATTGTAATCGAGCTTGCAAAAAATCCTGACATAGCAGCAGAAGTCGGGATTAGAAAACTCAGATCGCAGATTTTAGTAGGCTTTGCAGCTGAAACTGACGATTTAATTAATAACGCTAAGTTAAAGCTTGAGCGCAAAAATCTTGATTATATTATGGCGAATGATATTTTGGCTGAGCAGGGCGGCTTTGAGTCGGACTTGAATAATATAAAATTAATTTCGCGCAGCTATGATGATATAGTTGAACTTGACGGCACTAAATTTGAAGTCGCCGATAAGATGTGGGACGTGTTGGTCAGCGATAAATTATAAATGCTGCTTGACGTGATAGTCCCCGGGCCATGGTGGAACGCATTTACTTATAATTTTAATAATAATAATTTAAAATCAGGCTCACGTGTCCGCATTCCATTTGGGAACGGCGGGCGCGTGGGCTTTATTTGCGGCGTAAATTCCAGTCAGCAAAATAATTTTGAGATTAAAGATATTATAGAGCCGATAGATGCAGATAATATTTTGCAGTTCGGACTATGGGAGCTTGCGTTATGGCTTGGCCGGACGTATCTATGCGGCGCAGGCATGGCTCTTAAGACTATGCTGCCGTCACAGATTTTAACCGGCGAGAAATTTAATTTTAATTTAAATATAAATAATTTAAATAAAAATTTTTATGAAAAAAATTTCTTTGATTCACGGGAGTATTCGCGCTTGGATTTTTATATCGAGATGCTGCGGCGGCCGGTTAAGAATTTAATTTTATTCCCTGAAAATAATTCAGCAAATAAATTTTTTAAGAATTTGCCTAGTGATTTAAAAGACTTGTCTATATTATGGCCGAGCGTCGGCGGCAAAAAATTATGGGACGCATGGCGCGAAATTTATTCTGGCAATTTTAAAAATGTGATCGCGCCGCCGGGCGGAGTATTTGCGCCGTTTGATTTTGACTGTGTCATAGTTGAAGACGAGGCGAGCGAGGGCTATTTATCGCGCAGGACGCCTGTATTCTCAGCTCGAAGCATCGCGGGCAAACGCGCATTAGATTTAAAGGCCGAGTTAATATTAGGCGGCAGCGTACCGTCAGCCAAAACTTTTTTGCGCGGAAATATTAATTATAAAAATTATAAAAATAATAAAAATTTAGATTTAATATTTGTAGATATAAATAGATCTTTAAAAGTTGAAGAGCGGGGCATTGAGGGCGTGCTGCCGGTCACTGTATCGATGCTTGAAAGAACCCGCAGCGAGCTTAGAGCTGGGCATAATGTCTTATGGCTGTTGGATCGCAAGGGCGGAGCTGCTGAAGTATTTTGCTTAAACTGCGGCAAAGCCGTTAAGTGCAGCAAGTGCGGCAGCATCATGCGCAGCGAACATGACGGGAAATTTCTGCGCTGCCCGCACTGCAATAATGTTCAAGAGATGTTTAATAAATGTCCGGAGTGCGGCGGCGAAATTTTATCAGGCAAGCGGCCCGGGCTTGAGGTGCTGTTTAATGCGGCTAATAGGCTGATTAAAGATTATAAAATTATAATTCATGACGTGAATAAAAAATTTAATTTAAAAGATTTTGCGCAGCCGTACTTAATTTTAGGAACGCGCGGCGCGTTAAGCCTGTGCAGCGAACTTGATATAAGCCTTATTGCGTGGCTTGACTTGGACGCTGAACTTAGGCGCAGTGACTATAACGCAAGGTGGCGGGTATTCAGCATGATATGGCAGTCGTGCCGGCGCGGCCTGTCACAAGAGCAAACCCGCAAAGTCTTAATTCAGACGCGGCGGGAAAATTTAAAATTTAGCTTAAATAATCTCAACTGGGAAAAATTTTGGCGCAGTGAGCTTGAGACGCGCCGCGATTTGGATCTGCCGCCGTTTAATTTATTAATTAAATTAAATTGCGCAAATAAGCTCAAGCGCGAAAGTTTAATTAGCAAGCTTGACGAGACCGGTATAATCGCAATGGACTTGAGCGATGATTTAAATATAAATAACGGCACGCTGTTGATCAGCGCACCGTCTGTTAAAAATATTTATAAAATCTTAGAGCCGTATTTTGATTTATTTAATCATAAAGACTATAACTCGATAAAAAATATAGTTATCTATGCTGAGTGAATTTAAATGCCGGTTAATTTTTTTATTGTGAGGCGAGTCTTTAAATATGCGTAGTATAAACGCGGGCAATTTGCCAGCAAATACATTATCACTCGCTGCTTGCGGCTAAGCTTGCTGCTGAGCGGCGGGTTCATGTCAAGTTTCCGGTTCTGCCGTTTGAGTTCGCTGTTCATGCGCTTATAATCTCTGCTCATAATTTTGCATAAGTCTTCAGGATAATATAGTGTGATAAGCCCGATAATTATACTGAAATTAATATAAACTGAATAGCATAAAATTTCGGGTAAAAATTCCGGCATAGCCTTAGCCGTGAAGTTTGTGACAAATTTAGAGCCGGTAATAAAATCCTCGATGCTTTGTCTATTGACTAACACCCTGCTGCACACGCTGTCTGGATTGGCGGTATGATAATAAAAGCTCTCGTCTATTGACATAAATTTTTGCACTTTCGCAAATAGTTGTGTGTCCGTGCAATAATCTTCAGTGTAAGATACTTTCGGCCACTGTAAATTTTCAAATAAGCTGCGCTTATAAACTTTGTCCCATAATAAAGTGGCGCTGTTTAATATCACAGACGCAAAATATTTAAACGCGTCGTGAGCATTGTCAGCTTTGACCGGCCTGCATTTATGTTCTTCCAGAATTCTGCCGTCGGGATAAACTTCGTAGTGCCCGAACTGTACCATGTCACAGTCATTTGCTTCCAAAACTTTAATAGCTCTTGCATAAGCGTTTAAGTCTATATAGTCATCGCTGTCGATAGTCGTGACGTAGTCGCCGCTTGCATTTTCAAATCCGGCGCGCCGCGCCCAGTTAATTCCCTGATTAGGATTTAAATTTATTATCTTAAATTCCCTGTTATTATATTTAGCTTTAAGCTCTTCGCAAAGCTCGAGCGTGTTGTCCTGCGAGCCGTTATTCACTATAACAATTTCAATATTTTCATAAGTCTGATTAGCAATGCCGTCAACGCATTTAACTAAAAATTTTGCTGCGTTATATGCCGGTATGATTACGCTTAATTTCTTTAAGTCTGTCATGTTGATTTTATACCTCGCGTTATATTTATATAATTTAAATTCCTGTCAAGGCATGAATCTTCAAGCGCGTTGTTAAATAAAATTTATATAATTTCGGGTAATTTGTTAAGCAGTGTGCATGAAGTAAATCCTTGCGGTTAGCTGTATTCTTGATTTTAAATTCTATGCCGCAGTTTTTAAGCGTGCTGCGCATATTAATATAGCTGCGGCGGATAGCCTGAGATACTTCAGGCCAAAAGGCGATTGTAAACTGGGATAAGGCTTCCAGTTCACGGACTAATGCCTCGGGCTGAAGCGCGGGAAATTTTTGCCCGGTTAAGTTAATTACGAAGTCTGAGGCCGCAATTATATCATCAAGCTTTGATTTGCTTAGCTTTTGCTGGTTGCCGGTGCTGTCAGGCCGCTGAACGTAGTTATATAAAAATTTATTTATAGTAATCAGCTTATTTGCCTTAGCAAAAATTTGCGCCGACACGCAGTAGTCCTCAAGCGCTGAGATCTTCAGCCAAGTTATATCTTCAAATAAGCTGCGCTTATAGACTTTGTCCCATACGTTCCAAGTCGGAGATGTCTTGTCAGTCAGGAAATATTTATAAATCTCTTGAGAATTATTAAACGTCATGTCTTGCCGCGGCCACTCATCAGTCAATTTTCCGTCAAGATCAACGAGCTTTATCCCGAACTGCACTATATCGCAATTATTTTCTTCCAGAATTTTTATAGCTGTCTCGTAAGTTTCAGGCTCTAAATAATCATCTGAATCTATAAACGCTATATACTCGCCGCTCGCATTCTCAACGCCGGCGCGCCGCGCGTAATTAATGCCTTGATTAGGATTTAAATTTACTATTTTAAATTTTATATTATTAAATTTAGCTTCAAGCTCTTCGCAAATTTTAGGCGTGCTGTCCTGCGAGCCGTTATTCACGATCACTATCTCTATATTTTTATAAATTTGCTCAGCGATGCTGCCGACGCACTTAGCTAAAAATTTCTCAGCGTTATAGGCCGGTATTATCACGCTTAATTTTTTTAAATCTGTCATGTTGATTTTATACCTCGTGTTATATTTATATAATTTAAATCCCGGTCAGCGCGTGAATTTTTAGGCGCGTTCTTAAATAAATTTTATATAAGCTTCGGCAGTGTATTGACAGCCATAAATAAATTCTGTGCTTTAAGCTTAATTCTAATAAAATATTACTGCGGCCTTGCCTTTTAAGCTCGGCTTTCATGAGCTTATAGTCATCAGCATCAGCGTTGGCTGTGAACAGAATTTTCCGTGCGATTGCCTCGGGCAGCAAGTCCGGAAATTTATTTTGAGTTAAGTTCATGACGATAGCTAAAGACGTGTTCCCCTCATCACATTTTGACTGTTCAACGCTATTTAATCTCATAGTGCTGCCGGGATGCTGAACGTAATTATAAAATAATTTATTTATCGTCATAATTTTTTGCGCTTTTGCAAATATCTGCGCCGACATGCAATAATCCTCAAGGGCTGATACCTTCGGCCAAATTAAATTATTAAATATTTCACGCTTATAAACTTTGTCCCATACATTCCAAGTCGGGATTTTATCAGTCAGGAAATATTTATAAATCTCTTGAGAATTATTAATCGTCATGTCCTTCCTGCGCCACAAGCCCAAAATTTTTACGTTGAGATTAACGCGTTTTATACCGAACTGCACTATATCGCAATTATTTGCTTCAAGAATTTTTATAGCTGTCCCGTAAGTCTCAGGCTCTAAATAATCATCTGAATCTATAAACGCTATATACTCGCCGCTCGCATTCTCAACGCCGGCGCGCCGCGCGTAATTAATGCCCTGATTGGGATTTAAATTTATAATTTTAAATTTTATATTATTATATTTAGCTTCAAGCTCTTCGCAAATTTTAGGCGTGTTGTCCTGCGAGCCGTTATTCACTATTATAATTTCTATATTTTTATAAATTTGCTCAGCGATGCTTGCGACGCACTTAGCTAAAAATTTCTCAGCATTATAGGCCGGTATTACAACGCTTAATAGCTTGCAATGCTGCTCTGCTTCATTCAACTTCAATACCCCGTTTTGATTAAATTTTTTAAAATTATAGCATTAAATAATTTTTTTAAAATTTTTACATTAAACAATTAAGCTCTAAAGTTTTAAAGTGTAAAGTAAGACACAATCAAAAATTAAAATATAGCTTACGCAGTTTTCTATTTGCCATAACGCTCATAAATCTTTTCATTTTGATACGGCCGGAATTAAACGTAACTTTTCGGCTGGTCATATCCCAGCTGCCGTCCATATAGCGTATCGCTTTACCCTCAGCTTTATTTTTTTCAGATAATTCACGGAGCAAAGCGACTGCTGCCTGAAATTCTTTTTTATTGCCGTTCTGCATAAACTCATAGAACATATCTTGAAAAGGAAATATACGTTTATAAGTATTTTCAATTTTGGCCAAAAGTTTAATAAAATCTTTCACGAAACCGTCAGTGCCTGCATAATTATCTGCGTGATAATCGCTCATAAGCGCTGCATGGCGTTCCGCGAGTTCCTTCAGCCAAGCGTCTGTTTTATCTGAAATTATCACTTCATCGCTTCCATCCCACCAATAGAGCCTATCATCGTCAGAGACAAAATATTCGGGCTTATCCCGCAGTTCCTCTGGAGTTGAAAAGAATGTGAACCAGTCTTCTTCACGCAAAAAAACACTGGTTCTAAGACCGGGTATCGGTTCTGAAAGAATTTTATTTCTAAACTCTGTAAGCTGAAGATTAGCGTAGGCCTTTATTTGCTCATCATGATACACATTTAGCCGCAGCTTGTTCCAGTTCTTCCAAAAGTCTTGCCCCAGCAACTCCGATGCTAAATAAGCTATTACCCTTGCAGGAAGAAACATTGTCATCTCTGCTATCTCGTGAAGCTGCTGCTCAGATTTATTTATTCTATGCGCTTTATCTTTTTGAAGCAAATTCCATAATTCCTCTTCAGCATCTTTAGCATTTTTAGCTTGAGCGTTTTCAAAATAACGCCGGATTCTGTTTTTGCATTCAAGTACATCCGCCGGATAAGTACCATGTTTGATATTATTAGCTTCAAGGCTTGCTGTCCCATTGATGATATAACACAGATCGGCAAGATCTAATCCGCCGGCAGCTTTAAGAAGCTGTTTGGGAATTATCTGCATAAGGTCACTATACGATAAAGCATTATACATTTCGCCGTCGGCCAATACATAATTTTCCGCAAGCTCCCATAGCCTTTTAATCCTTTTTTCAAGCGTATATTCAGTTCCAAGAAGATGGTTGATCCATGCTGTTATATAATAAGCATTAACTATATCGTTATTCAAGAGTGCGAACTCGGGCTCTGAGTCATACAGCTCATAGAGCGTATAGGCAGCAAGCATTACTGAATTAAACTCGCAGCTTCCTATCTTGTTTGACCAAAGTTTTGCTTTAGCTGCATCAAAGCCTGCGTATTCCCAAGCATCATCCTCAAAGTAATTATAGTTAAAGCTGATTTGACCGCCCGGCGAAATTTTTACGGGCTTAAGCAAATCAATTCTATGTTTATAGATTTTCACTTCCTCAAATTCCATCATGCCGCCGTAATTTAGAATTTTCGTCATCTGCTCCGAAAATTGTGGCCGAAGTTCTTCCGGAATGAATGCCGAGCCGTGATATGACGCAAATGTTCCCATTTTATCCCCTCGATTTTTTATATTTATAAATTTATATTTTAAATATACGCTTCCGTTGAGCTATATTTGCCATTAACGTTGTATAGCATGAGATCAGAGTTAAATCATATTTATTTCTATATTTAGTAATAGCCCATTCCTTTGCCTTCTGCGGCGTTAATTCAGGGAAAAGAGACACGTCCTTGTCCAGATATTCCCTAAGCACCATAAGAAATTTTTGATAATTTTTATCGTCTTTATGCTCTATAAAATCAATAACAAAAGCTTTGTCAACAAAACGGCAATTCCAATAGTTTTCCATTTCAGAAAGTGAGGCAGCCAGTTCTTTTTCCAAGTCAAAATCTAAATATAAAGAAACGTTATCAAAAAGCTGCTTCCACTGCAAAATCTGTTTTTCAAGTTTATCTGACAGCTTGAGATTTGTTCCGTCCCATAAATCCAAAAATTCATCTTCAGACTGCTTGCGCATTACTAAATAAAACGGATACGGAGTGTTTGCATATTCTTTACGCCAATCTTCTTCCTCTATTATATCCCGATAGCCTGTTATATTAAGTCTGTCCCAGACAGTCCAAAAGTCCTCATTCTTTGCTGAAGCATACTGCATAGCCATACCCTGAGAGCAAATATAAAGAGACAGTTCCGCGATTATTCCCTTCGCGTCTTCTTGTTTGGACTTTTCTTTTCTGACAGCAAAATCTTCATTAAGCAATTCTCTGAACCATACTTCAAAGTCCGGCTCATTGCAGCACTGCATGAGCATACGATATAAATATTCATACCGCACCCAGTACTTTGCAGCTGCAATTTTGCTTTTTGTCATTTGCGAGCCGTCTTCTGTAAGTTCGATTTTTTTATTATCAAGCGATAAAGCAAGCAGGACTTGATAAAACGATTTATACGGGATCATGTGCAAAGCATCAATATTATCAATATCATCATACTCGCGGCTTCTATGAAAAAATAAAATATTTTCCCATACATCATTGCCGTTATTAAATTTTATTTTTTCGTTTAGTACTGCTGCCAGAATATTTGCATAAAAATCTGCATGACACGGCTTGCCTTCACTCATAAAAAAACAAGGAGTGCTGCTGTATGCCTGCTGCAGCGCCATGATCATGTTGATTACAATTCTGTATTCGCCGTAGCCGCAATCCGCCGCCTTTAACTCGCCTGTCAAAGTGTTAAAGCTGCTTATAGCGCGTTTTTTCTTTTCAAATATAGAATAATCAAAATCAACGATCCCGTTTTCATTTGCCTCTGGAGGCCGCACAACATTAAAAGCAATGCCATTGAGCGTTATCGTCTCCGTCTTGCGTATTCCGCAGCGGTAAAGCGTTGCAAGAACTTTTTGATTAAACTCATCTCGCTTTGCCTCAGGAATATTGACAGTCCCAGCAAGCTTGAACATATCTTCATCCATAATTGCTTACTTCATCTGCTTTCTTGTAAATTTTTATTATTCTACATCAAAAAATCTTTCATATAATTTTTTATTTAAAATATTTTTAAGATGCCGGCTCAAAAAAATTAAAACACAGCACGCTGCTTGTGCAAATCACCGCGTTATGCAGCCAGTGTAATTTATTTTAAATAAAATTCTACTTGTGATAAAATGTTTAAAAATTTAAAAATAATTAGGAGGCGCGCTGCAAAATTAAAATTAAATTTAATTCGCAGCTGACGCGGTGGAAGGCTCTGTAGGAACAGCAGGAACAGTGAATAATATGCGCAAAAAAATTCAGAGCTACTCAGACATCGGAGTAGCTCTGTTAATGGTGCTGGTAATAGTCATGATGGTCATACCCCTGCCGACGTGGCTCATAGATATATTTCTTGCGCTGAACATAACTTTAGGGGTCGTGACTTTACTCGTAACGTTCTACGTCAAGCGCGCTTTAGACTTATCTATATTTCCGACTTTATTATTAATCGCGACGCTGTTTAGACTATCGCTCAACGTCTCGACAACGAGATTAATTTTGCTTTACGGCAACGCCGGCGAGCTGATAAACGCATTCGGCAATTTCGTCGTCGGCGGCAATTATGTTGTCGGCGTGATCATGTTTTTAATTTTAGTAATAATCCAGATGTTAGTTATTACTAAAGGCGCTGAGCGTGTCGCAGAAGTCGCAGCAAGATTTACGCTTGACGCTATGCCAGGTAAGCAAATGTCTATCGACGCGGATTTAAATTCAGGCTTGATAGACGAGCAGGGCGCGAGGCAGCGCCGTCAAGAAATTCAAAAAGAAGCGGACTTTTACGGCGCAATGGACGGTGCGTCGAAGTTCGTCAAGGGCGACGCGATAGCCGGCTTAATTATTACTACTATAAATATAGTGGGCGGGCTGTCAATAGGCGTGTTCATGCGGGGCATGAGTGCCGGAGACGCGGCGGCGCACTATAGCTTATTGACAGTCGGCGACGGCTTGGTCGGTCAAATCCCAGCTTTGTTATTATCAACTGCAATGGGCGTTATCGTCACTCGGGCGGCTGCATCGTCTGAGCTTGGCCCGGACTTAATTAATGCCTTTACTAAATATCCGAGGCCGTTATATATCGGCTCGGGAATGTTATTGTCGCTGGCGATAATCCCGGGCTTGCCGACAGTGCCGTTCACTATTTTAGGAATATTAACCGGCCTTGCAGGCTATATGGTCGGGCGTGAGGCGGTCATGCAGTCGGCAGAGTCAGGTCAAGCTGCAAGCCCTGCAAGTCCGGCAAGTCAAGCCGGTCAAGCTGCAAGCACGGCAAGTCAAGCAAGCGCAGCGGCAGGCGCACCGGCTGGTCAAGCTGCACAGGCAGCCGCTCAAGAGAAGCCTGCGCCGGTCTCACCTGAAGACGTCATGAAGTTATTGACGGTCGAGCCGATGGAGGCCGAGATAGGCTACGCGATTATACCGCTTATTGATCCGGCGCAGGGCGGCGACATGCTCGACAGAATAGGCACGATACGTAAGCAAATGGCAGTTGAGATGGGCATAGTCGTGCCGCCGATCAGAATACGCGATAACATACAGATTAAGCCGACTGAATATGTAATAAGAGTAAAAGGCGCTGAGGCAGGCCGCGGCGAATTATTGCCTGATCATTATTTAGCAATGAACACCGGCGGCGTTGAAGAGGATTTAATAGGCGTGCCGACGAAAGAACCGGCGTTCGGACTTCCGGCCTTATGGATCTCGCCGGATTTGCGCGACAAGGCCGAGAGCATGGGCTATACGGTTGTAGATGCGCCGTCTGTGTTAGCAACGCACTTGTCAGAAGTGATAAAGAAGAACGGCGCGGAGTTATTAACGCGTCAGGAAGTGCAGAAGCTAACGGACATGGTCAAAGAATCAGCGCCGGCTGTAATAGAGGACTTGATGTCGTCGCTGTCGCTGGGCGAAATTCAGAAAGTATTGCAGAATTTAATCCGTGAGCAAATTCCGATTAGAGATTTAGTCACGATATTTGAAGCTCTTGCTGACTACGGCAAGATGTCGCGCAGCGTTGACTTCTTAACTGAACGGGCGCGTGAAGCCTTATCGCGTTTGATCTCACTTAAGATACAAGGCCCTGACGGAGTGATAACGGCAGCGACTTTATCGCCGAACTGGGAGCAAAAGATTATGACCGGCGTTGACGGCGATTTAACGAGAGGCTGGCAGCTGCACATGGATCCGCGCGAAGTCCAGAAGATGATTGCCGCGATAACTCGCGCCGTCGATGACATGCTCGCGAAGAGCTTAACGCCGGTGCTGTTAGTCCATCCTGACGTGAGATTAATAGTAAGGCGATTAATCGAGGGCTCGCTGCCTAATATATTTGTAGTGTCTTATAACGAGATAGTGCACGGCGTGCAGATTAAGACAGTCGGAATGGTCGAGTAGCAAGATGCTGTATAGCTGTAACGAGATAGTTTGGGAAGCGGCTATGCCGTCAGATTAAGACAGTCGGAATGGCAGAGTAATAAATAATAAAAATATAAAATAAAATATTTTGAATGGGGAAAATATATAAATGCGGGTAATAAATCAAATTACTTTCGAGGCGAAGGACGATGCCGAGGCGTTAAGACTTGCGTCTGAGCGGCTTGGCAAGGATGCCGTTATTCTATCGACCAGAATGGTCAAAGAGGGCGGCTTCATGGGATTGTTTCAACGGCCTGTGCTTAAGGTTACGGCTGGAATTTTGACCGACGACGAGCCCGCTAAGAAAGAGGCCAAGCCTAAGCCCAAAGATCAGCAGAAGAGCGACGAGGAGACGCGCCGTGAGACCGTTATGGCGTTTCAAAAATTTATGGAGCTTAAAGAACGCTCAAGCAATAACACGCTTGCAGCTCCAAATAATAATAATTCTATAACGCCGCCGGCCACTGGCGAAGAAGGCTATGTGCCGGCAGGTGCAGCTATTCAAAGCAAGAGCAGCGATGGCGATGTTATCCGTGTGTCAAGCGAGGGGCTGCGCAATGCCTATGGCTTAAATAATAATAATGCTAATGCAAATGCAAATAATGCTAATCAGGCAGATAATAATAAATTAAATAATCTTGCGCCGTTTATACCGGCGGCTTTGCAGTCTCAAGCAAATTTAGACGGCAATAATAATAATTTGCAGGCTAAAGCTCCGGCTGATAATTTAAATAATAATAATGTTAATAATATTAATAAGGAAGAAGAATCGAAAGTATTAAAGCAGGTCGGGGCGTTGAGCGAGCGTATAGATTCGTTGCTTGAGCGGCTTGCGATAGTGGGCAGTGAGATAGCGAGCCAGCGGATGAATAACGGCGCAAGCTCTGAGTTTCAGGCCGGTCTGCCGGGCGTGTCTGATGCAGGATTAAGCCCTGAAGAGCGCGAGATCGCAAAGTTATTAAGAGATTCTGAAGTTGACGAGAAATATATTAGAAAATATTTAGCTGACTATGCCGTAGCTGATAAAAGTAAAAAGAAAAGTTTCACTGAGTGGCTTGCGTCTAAAATAAAATGTTCGGGCGATAACGGCGGCGATGTAGCAGGCGGCCGTAAAGTAATGTTATTAGGTCCGACCGGCGTCGGCAAGACTACGACTATTGCAAAGCTTGCAGCTATAAAAGCATTATGGGAACATAAAAAAGTTTTGTTATTAACAAGTGATACGTACAGAATTGCCGCAGTAGATCAGCTTAAAACTTACGCTAAGATTTTAGGCGTGCCGATTGAGATAATATTTGAGCCTGCTACGCTGCCTGCTGTAATTGCAGAGCATGATAATGCAGACATAATTTTATTGGATACAGCCGGCCGGGCGCCAAGAGACCGCAAGAGCCTTGAAATTTTTGAATCTGTTTATAACGCGTTTAATCCTGACGCAGTGCATTTAGTTTTAGCTGCAAATATGAAGTATAAAGACATGCTTGACGTAGTGCAGCATATTCCGAGTATTCCGGTGTCGCATTTAATATTCACTAAGCTTGACGAGACAGTGAGCTACGGCGCTGTGTTTAATATACAGCAGGTAGTAGGAGCGCCGATCTCGTTCTTAGCGGCCGGCCAGAACGTGCCTAAAGATATAGAGACAGCAACGGGAATGCGCATAGCCGAATTTCTGATGAAGCCTGACGGAGAGCGTTTAGCATGAGAATATTAATTAAGATATTACGGGAAAATTTAACATGAGCGATAAGCCATTAGAGCAGGATCAGGCTGGAGATCTCAGGCGCATTGTTGAAAAGAAGCGGCAAGTGTTAAGGCAGAAGGGGCGGCCTAAGACTTTAGCGATATTAAGCGGCAAGGGCGGCGTCGGCAAGAGCAACGTTGCCATTGCGCTTGCGTGCGCTTTTGCTGACAAAAATAAACAGGTTGTGTTATTAGACGCTGATTTAGGCATGGCAAATTTAGATATTTTATGCGGCGTGAGCGCGAAATATAATTTGTCGCACTTAGTCGAGGGCAGCCGAACTTTGCATGAAATTTTACTGCCGATTGAGAAAAATATCTTGCTGCTGCCCGGCGGCGTTGGCCTGCGCGAGATGGCCGACTTGGACGATGACGCGTTATCAAGAATATTTGAGACGCTGTCAGGTTTAGAGCAATTATCGGATTTATTAATACTTGATGCAGGAGCAGGCATTCATAAGGGCGTCAGAGCCTTTGCCCAAGCTGCCGACACGACTGTCTTAGTCACGACACCAGAGCCTACGTCGATACGCGACGCTTACGGGGTTATTAAATCTCTTGGGGGCGCTCACAGTTCGCAGGGCGGCGATTTAATGCTGATAGTAAACATGGCGAATAATCAGCGTGAGGCCTATGACGTAGCCGAGAGAATACGCATGGCTTCTATGCAGTTTTTAGGCAGTGCGCCTATATTTTTAGGCTATATATTAAAAGATAATAATATAGAAAGAGCCGTTAGAATGCGAAGAATTTTTTATCGGCTCACGCCGTCGAGTGCAGCGGCCGCATGTGTCAGAAAGATCACGGATGAAATTATAAGGCTGTGGGAAGGCAGGCCGGTTAAGCCCGAGCCCAAGGGCTTAAAGGCATTCTTTGCGAGATTGACCCGCGGACTTTTTAGAGAAAAATAAATTAAATTAAATAAATTTAAAATTTCTAAAATTTTATAAAGTATAATAATAAAGTTAAGCAATAAAAATTTAAAATGTTCGGGAGGAATTAGGCTTGGGGACTGGAAAGATAAAAGTACTTGTCGTTGACGATTCAGCCTTGATGCGGACGATGCTGGGGGATATTCTCCAGTCCGACCCGCGCATTGATGTTATAAGCACAGCCCGGGACGGCCGCGATGCGATTGACAAAATAAAGACTTTAAGGCCCGATGTCGTTACTATGGACGTTGAGATGCCTAACATGAGCGGCATACAAGCGCTTGAAGAGATCATGAAGACGTGTCCTGTGCCTGTTGTGATGGTGAGTTCTATAACTCACGAGGGGGCGGAGGTCACGTTAAAGGCTTTGTCTTTGGGCTGCGTTGACTTCATAGCCAAGCCGTCGGGCGCTTACATGCCCGATATAAATAAAGTAGGCCAAGAGATAATCGAGAAAGTTATTGCAGCGAGTACGGCCAAGGTCAAGCCTTATAAAGCTTCAGGCTTTAGTCAGCCGTCATTTAGTTCAAGCTTTAATTTAAATAATTTAAATTTAGGCGGTGTATCGAGGCGGCGCGACATAGTTGCGATAGCGTCGTCAACGGGCGGCCCTATGGCGTTAAGCGATCTTATCCCGAAGCTGCCTAAAAATTTCCCTGTGCCGATAGTTATAACTCAGCATATGCCTAAAGAATTTACGCCGTCGTTTGCCAAGCGTTTGGACAGCGCGTCGCAGGTTGAAGTAGTTGAAGGCTTTGACGGGCTGACGTTAAAGGCCGGTCGCGTTGTAATAGCCCAGGGCGGCAGCCACTTGACGTTTAAGAGGCGCAACGGCGTAGCAGTATGCGCGTTGTCTGACGCGCCGCCTGTACTCTCGGTCAAGCCGGCAGCAAATGTAATGTTCTTAAGCGTAGCCGACGAGTTCGGCGGCAATGTGTTATGCGTGATATTAACCGGAATGGGCCGCGACGGCACGGACGGCGCTTTGGCTTTAAAGCGCAAGGGAGCGCATGTAATAGCTGAATCGCAGAAAACCTGCGTTGTTTACGGAATGCCTAAGGCTGCAGTTGACGCCGGAGTAGTCGACGAGATACTGCCTTTAAACGAAATTCCGGATGCAATCGTGCGCTGCGTGAAGCAATAATTTTAATTTAAAAAATAAAAAATTATAATAAATAATAAATAGAAAGATTTGGGGGATGAGCGGCATATCATGGCAGATATGGATATGAGCCAATATTTAGGCGCGTTTCTTGATGAGACAGACGATAATCTGCAAAGACTTGACGATTTATTATTAGCCCTTGAGAAAAATATGGTCGATATGGACGTCATAAACGAGATTTTCAGATCGGCACATACGTTAAAGGGCATGGCCGGTACAATGGGCTTTACTCAGATGATGGGCTTAACCCACGCAATGGAAGACCGGCTTGATGCTGCGCGTAAAGGCACAAGGCCGTTAAGCGAGGCCGACATGAATTTATTATTTAACGGCCTTGATTCGCTGCAGGCTATGGCGGATTCTATACGCGGCGGCGGCAATGATGCGCATATAGATGTAGCTGCGATGGTATCGGCCTTGAGGGACGAGAGTCCGGCGGCAGGCGCTGCATTGAAAGCAGCTGAGTCCGCTGCAGCAGCTGAAGCTTCGGCTAATGCTAAGAAGACGCCTAAGCTCTCGGAGCAGGAGCTTGAATGGGTCAAAAAGGCGAATGAAATGAGCATGACGCCTTATAAAATTAAAGTTACTTTAAGCTCAAGCTGTTTATTAAGGGCTGCAAGAGCCTATATGGTAGTGAACAGGCTTGAAGAAATGGGATCGTTATTTAAAACTCATCCGACTGTAGAGGACTTAGAGGCCGAGAAATTTGACTTTGAGTTCACTATATATTTAGCCTCGTCGCAAGACCCTGAAGAACTGCAAAAGGCAGCTGAAAAAATCAGCGATGTTGACACGGTCGAAATAGAAGAGATGATAATCGGTGAGGAAGAGGCAGAGGAAGAGCCGGAGGCTGCACCGGCTGCACAAGCTGCTGCGCCTGCTCCTGCGCCTCAAGCTGCTGCGCCTGCTCCTGCGCCTCAAGCTGCTGCGCCTGCTCCGGCTGCACAAGCTGCTGCACCTCAAGCTCCGGCCAAGAAGGACGGCGCTAAGAAGGCCAACCAGACCGTCAGAGTTGATATAGGCCGTCTTGATAAGTTAATGAACTTAGTCGGTGAGCTTGTTATCAGCCGCGCCAGAATTGAAAGATTAGTGCAAGAGGCAAGACTTCGCGAGTTTGATGATCCGCTGTCGCAGTTAGGCAGAATTTCAGGCGATATTCAGGAATTAGTCACTAAGTTAAGAATGGTGCCTGTTTCGTTTACGTTCGATAGATTCCCGAGGTTAATTCGCGATTTATGCAAGACGTTAAATAAAAACGTTGAGCTTGTCTTAGAGGGCGAGGATACTGAACTTGACAGGACTGTTATAGACGAGATCGGCGATCCTATGGTGCACTTGATCCGAAACTCGATGGATCACGGCATAGAGCATCCTGATGAACGGCGGGCACTGGGCAAGCCTGAAAAAGGCATATTAAAAATATCGGCTTATCAAGAGGGCAGCGGCGTTGTTATAGAAGTCTCGGATGACGGCGCGGGCATTGATCCCGATAAAGTTAGGCAGAAAGCTATAGAGCGCGGCGTTGTGACTGAAGAACGCGCGGCCTCGATGACTGACGAGGAAGTGCAGCAGCTGGTGTTACTGCCGGGCTTCAGCATGGCAAAGGCCGTCACTGACTTATCAGGCCGCGGCGTCGGAATGGACGCAGTTAAAACTAAAGTCGAGGCTCTCGGCGGCCAGTTTGACATGGTCAGCAAGAAGAACGAAGGAACGCATGTTTATATCAGGCTGCCGCTGACGCTTGCTATAGTCTTATCGCTTTTAATAAAGGTCGGCCATGAGACATATGCTATATCGCTTGAAAACGTCGAAGAGACTATTTTAGTCAAGAAAGAAAATATAAAGACGATGCACGGCGAGCCGGCGACTTTGCTTAGAGGCGAAGTATTATCTTTAAGCGACTTAGGCGATATATTAGGCGCTGAGGGCATCGAGCATGACAGGGATGAATATCCGGTCGTAGTCGTTAAGATGGGCAAAAATAAGACGGGCTTTATAGTCAGCCAGTTGATAGGCCAGCAGGAAATAGTTATAAAGTCGCTGGGCAGATTTTTGTCTAAAATCGACGGCATAAGCGGCGGTACTATACTCGGTGACGGCAACGTTGCGTTAATTCTTGACGTAGCCTCGTTTTATTCTAAGGGCTAATAATTAAAAATAAAATTAAAATTAATAAAATTAAAATAAAGGAGAGCTGAGAACGGCCATGATTGACCTTGGCTCTTTTAGCAGCTTACAGCTGGACGCCATAAAAGAAGTTGGAAATATAGGCACGGGCAATGCAGCCACGGCCTTATCCAAACTTCTTTCATGTATGATAAATATGGACGTTCCAAAAGTAGAACTTGTTTCGATTTACGAGTTAGCAGAGCACTACGGCGACCCCGGGCGCGAGGTTGCCGCAGTGTTTGTGCGCTCGCTTGGGGGCTTTGGCTGCAGTTTGATATTCGTTCAGAATGAAGAGGACGCGCAGCTGATGGTAGATTTATTGCTAAAGCAGCAGTTCGGCGACTATCTGCCTGACAATTTGCCTCAAGAGATGCGGGACAGTGCGCTGACTGAGGTCGGCAATATTATATTAAGTTCGTTTTTAAACGCCATAAATCTTTTAATCGGCACCCAGCATCAGATCTCGGTGCCGGCAGTGGCTCATGATATGCTGTCGTCGATACTTGACGTAGTTGCGTCTATCTTCGGCCAAATGGGGGAAATGGCTTTGATGATAAATACGCAGCTTAGGGTAGAAGGAGCAGGGCTTGCGAATATCTCAGGAAGTATTATTTTAGTTCCTGACCCGGATGCGCTTGAAATGCTTCTTAGAAAGTTAAAGGTGATGTAATGGCTGAAGCTTCTTACGTCTTGGGAATGGCCGACTTGCTTGTCGCACACGCCCCCGCGAAACTTGTCACATTAGGCCTTGGCTCGTGCATTGGCCTTGTGGTCTTCGATACGACAGCGAAAGTCGCCGGCATGGCTCATATCATGCTCCCTGACAGCAGAGGCGCAATAGGCAACGAGAAAGTAGGAAAGTTTGCTGATACAGCCGTGCCGGCTTTGATTGACGAGATGTTAAAAAAAGGCGCGGTGAAGTCGCATATAAAGGCTAAGATTGCCGGCGGAGCGCAGATGTTCGCATTGCCCGGGGCATCGGCTGATTTTTTAACTGTCGGAGCACGTAACGTTAAAGAGACGACTGCGCGTCTCGCGCGTTTAGGCATTGCTTTAGTCGCGTCGGATACGGGCGGCAATAAGGGCCGTACTGTCGAGTTCTCGACGTCAGACTGGAAGTTAAAAATAAAAACTCTGGGCAAAGGCATTACTGAAATTTAAAAATAATTTAAAATTTATAAATTTAAAAAATTAATTAAGGGGGTGGGCGCTGTTATGAGCCAGGAGAACGACGCTAAATTATGGGAAGATTACGCGGGTAACCCGAGTGAAATAAATCGTGAAAAAATTGTGAAAAGATATTTGCCGCTGATAAAGTACGTTGTCGGTAGAATGGCCGTGACGCCTCCGCCGGGTCTTGATTACGAGGATTTATTGAGCTTTGGCGTCTTTGGCCTGCTTGACGCTATAGACAGGTTCGATTTGTCTAAGGGCTTTTCGTTCCAGACTTTCGCAGTGCCGAGAATACGCGGTGCTGTGCTTGATGAGCTGAGAAAATGCGACTGGTTCAGCCGCACCGGCCGTGAGAAAGTGCAGAAATTAAATCGGGCGATGGAAAAGGTCTTGCGGGACGAGGGGCATATTAAAGATGAGCTCGTGATGCGCGAGATGGGCGTTGACGAGGCAGAGTATTTTGAAGTGCAGGAGCTGGCAAGCCGGAGCTATATTGCATCGCTTGACGAAGTAATGGAGCTTGAGGACGGCGACGTATCGCTTGAGGCGACTTTGGCCGATGACCGCGAGAGTACGCTTGACCGGCTTGAAGCCGAGGACGACAAAGAATTATTAATGAATGCGATTAAAAAATTAAGCGAGAAAGAGCAGCAAGTGCTTGCGCTGTATTATTATGAGGGATTATCGCTTAAGGAAATCGGCCGGGTCATAGGCGTGACTGAGTCGAGAGTGTCGCAGATACACGGCAAGGCGTTGAGCTTGTTAAGAGCTATATTAAAGGAGGAGGCGTAAAGCATGGCTGATTTAAATAATTTAATTAAACTTGAAGCTGACAAGGACGGCATATGGCTTTGCGCCGCTGACGCTGATAATTTAAATTTAAATTTTAATGAAATAAATCAGAATGATGTATACGCGCTGCTTAAAAGCCATGGCGTGCGCAAGTATGATTTAAGGTCGATAGAGCTGTTTATAAGGTCTAAGACCGGTCAGAAAGTTAAGATTGCGCCGCGCGATGCAAAGCTTGAGCAGGACGCTAAAATTACTGTTAGTATAGCTAAAGACGCTATGACTGCGTCTGTTGTAATAGAGCCGCCATTTTTTACCAAGCCTTGGCCGACTGAAGCTAATATTTTAGCGGCGCTGAAAAGTAAAAATGTAGTGTTTGGCATAGATAAAGAGGCTATTAAAAATTTAATCGAAAATAAAATAATTGAAGAGCATGTTGTAGTGGCCAAGGGCAAAGAGCCTATACCAGGCAAAGATGCGTATATAGAATTAATAAAAGATCCGGACAATCCGTTTGAGATTCGCGATGACGAGCGCATAGATTACTGGAGCAGGAGTACTGTATTGACAGTGCATCCCGGCACTGAAGTTGCGATTAAGCATCCGTTGGAGACTGGCCGTGACGGCTTGACTGTAATAGGCACGGCTGTTAAAGCGCCTGCTGTTAAAAATGTAGAGTTTGCATTCGGTGAAGGGCTGGCGCGGGCTGAGAATAATCCGTTCTCGTTAGTGGCAATAGCTGAAGGGCAGCTTAAAAATCAAAATAAAAAGTTAGTTGTATTGCCGGAGCTTGAAGTAAATAAAGACGTAGATTTTGGAATCGGCAGCATAGACTTTACTGGAGCAGTTAGAATAAAGGGATCGGTGCGCGAGGGCTTTCATGTCATAGCGCAGGGCAATATTGACATTCACGGCATGGTCGAGGGCGCTGATATAGACAGTCAAGCTTCTGTTATTATTCACGGCGGAGTGCGCGGCATGGGCAAGGGAATTATAAAAGCAGCTGAGGACGTTAATTTAGGCTTTGCAGATCAGGCTGTCATACGCAGCGGCGGTCATATATTAGCTAAGAATGCGATTATGCATAGTAAGCTATACGCCCGTAAGACTATTATAGTTTTAGGTAAGGGCAAGAAGTCGCAGATAGTCGGCGGCCATATAGAGGCCGGCACCGAAGTAACTTGTTCTGTGCTTGGCAGCGAGATGGGTACGCGTACTGAAGTGACTGTAGGACTGCCGCCGGATTTATTAGAACGGCGCCGCGTCTTAAAGTCAGAGATTAAACGCTGTGAAGAAAATTTAGAGAAAATAGATCCGAATTTAATATTATTAAAGAAGCTTGAGAGCGAAGGCCAGCTTGATGACCAGAAGCGTTTAATGATGGTGAATTTGACTAAGATGAAGTTTCAGCTGCAGGCCGCGCTTGAGAGCATGAAGATAGAAGAGGCAGATTTAGAATTTCAGTTAGGGTCTGTAAAAGACGTTGGGATTGTGCGGGTAAAGGACACTTGCTACCCGGGCGTTATAATTTCTATAAAGGGCTTCACGTATCAAGTTCACACTGAGTGCAAATATACGGCCTTTGTAGTTGATGAAGAGGCACGGGGCATTACTTTAAGGACTTTTGACGCTAAAGCCGTTTAAAAATTTTAATTAAATTATATAGCTGCGAGGTGTAAATAATCATGGAGCCTATAAGTTTGCTAATGTCGCATTTTAATGTTGAGCATAACGCGCAGCATACGCCGCACGCTTTGGCCGCAGCGCAGGACACTGTGCAGGGGCAGGAGCTTGTTAAAGACAGCATACGCGTAACGCAGACCGTGCAGGCCAATGAGGCAGCAGCCGAGGCTCAGAATAGTCACCGTAAAACTCAGGAAGAAGAGCGTGAGGAACGCAGGCGCAACTCTCAGGATTCTTTCGAGCGGTCTGGTCAAGATAAAGATAAAGATAATAAAGATGAGAATAATAAAGATGATGAGCATGAGCATGAGGGCAGCGGGAATAAAAATATTATTGATTTTATTAATAGCATAAAGAATAAGCAAGAGCTTAAAGAGCATGAGCTTAAAGATATGAAAGAAATTAAAGAAAATAAAGAAATTAAAAATCAGGGCGATAATAATTTAAATCAAGTTAAGAAAAAGGATTTTGAATTTTATGCTTGATATATTTAAATAAAGAGAGACGGGATGATATAGATGGCGCAGGGCAGCTTAGGCTACATGACTATTGAAGGAGCGGACGGCGAGATACGGGGGGCTTCGCTTGTTGTTGACTATCGGGGCGTGCCTATGGACTTTAGATACACTGACCCGATAAGGCCGACGAGGCTTGAGCGCATTTTATACGGCAATGCGCTTGACGTTTATTTACGGGAAGAATTGATTTTGCAGAGCTTATTAAATGCAGTCGAGGCGCGGCCAAGTCTATGGATATGCGGTGACATGGATTTATTGCAGCCTTTGAGGACTACCGGCAAAGTGCGGGCAGCTTATTTAACGCACTCGGCACATGCGCCGCTTGATGCAGTAGGTCATACTGAGAGCGCGGGCGAGAACGGCGCTGTGTTATTGCAGGCTGATGCAATAAGTGCGCCGCTGCGCGTTGTATTCCCGCAAGAGATTAGACAGGACGAGATGACCGGAGCTTTGAATATTTTAATCGAGGCGGCTCAGAGCATGGAGTTAATGGAGCCGTTTGGCCGGATTCAAAAGGCTTTAGCTTCGCTTAGTGAATAATAATAATAAATATAATATGGCATTTGATTTCAGCGAGATACGCGAATACTTTTCAAGACATGTCTTAGGCCGCGTGAAGATCAAGCAAGCGAGCTTGAAAATTCACAGGCCTTTAATTTCAAGCTTAAGAAATAATATAGAAACTCACCCGTTAAGGACTAAAATGCAGGTAAACGCGCCTGAGATATTAGCTATGCACGGCAATTTAAACTGCTCGAGCAACGGCTTTAGATTTGCGTCTGAGCTTGTAAGCGTCAAGGGCGATAGAATAAGGCGCTACGTCCCGCAGGAGATTAAAGTTAAAAAAATAAAATTAATAAATAATATTAAGCCTGAAAATGCGCTGCGCAAAATAATTAATTTCCCGCAGGAGCGGACTAATAGGCTTAAGTGGCAGCGCAAGCGGCCGGCATTAGCTCAGGGCGAGATGGTATTAGCTTACTATGGCCCGATTATCGAGGGCGCAGCCGCGAAATTTATTCTCAACAAGCAGCGCGGGACTTTATTAGTCTGGTATAATCCCAGCAGCCGCAAGTTCGGTGCACGGGGCTTGTTTCTATGCAAGAAGCTCGGCGCTAATTCAAAACCGGAATGGCGATGGCTTTAAAAATTTATTTTTAATTTAAAGCTTTAAATGCTAAAATCATAAAAATAAAAATTTATAAATTTTATATATCCGGAGGTTTATTAATTATTATGGAAGAAGAAAGGAAGTTCGACACTTCTTCTGGCTCTGGTTCTGCTTCAAGTATCGGCATCGGCGACTGGGTTGACTGCGTCGTTGAACAGATTATGCCCTACGGAGCATTCGTCAAGATGACCGCGTCGGGGCGCAAGGGCATGATTCACATTTCAGAACTGTCGTTTAATTTCGTCAAGAAAGTCGAAGATGTTTTGTCGCTGGGGCAGAACGTCAGGGCAAAGATTATTAAGATCGATGATAAAGGCAGGATCGATTTGACTTTAAAGAAGGACGAAGAGCGGCAGCCGGTCTATCAGCCTTTAAATCTAAATCAAGCTGCGCAGGGCAGTGCTGCCAACGAGGCATTTGAAAAGAAGATGGCGTCATTCTTGAAAGTCAGCGAGTCTAAAATAGCTGATTTAAACAGCAAGAGTGCGCCGCGTACCGGTCGTAAGCGCGGGGGCGGCCGCAGCAATAATAGAAACGAGTTTTAAAATTAAGATTTAAATTAAAATATAAAAATCAGACCGTCGGCTTAAACCGGCGGTCTTTTATATATGCTTGCTATACAACTACGCCTCTTCAAGGTATAGTAAAAACACTTATTAAATGCTATAATTAAAATATTTTATTCTTGATACAATAAAAAATTATGAGTTACGATGAAAAATTTAGAAGAAGAACATTAGAGTATCGTCAGAAAGGCCGAAGGGCATTTAAGAAAACATACTTTTATAACTTTTATAAGATCATTTAAAAAGATTGCCCCTGAAAAATTACGCGCCTTTGTAAAAAAATATCCTGATGCTTATTTGCGCGAAATTGCAGAGGCTTTTAAATGTTGTCAGACTGCGATACGAAAAGCATTGAAGCGCCTAAAGA
>JAFUXM010000186.1 GCA_017470785.1 Synergistaceae bacterium | reverse complement strand
TCCTTAAGGAAGAGTGCGAAGCTGGAATAGTTGAGCTTTGGAATAAACGCACTGGTGACATTGATGAGATTGCTTCCGCTGCTATTAAGGTTTATAAGGATATGTTAAACCTGCTTGAAAAATTAAATGATTTTTACACAACAAGAGACAGCCGAGGCATAGAATAGGAGATTTGAGTATGAGCGAGACTAAGACTATTAGCAGCAATGAGACTTACGCGCCCGTCGTGACGGAATGGCGCAAATTCATATACAGAGGTGGGTGCGCACTATACTGGCCGATTTTCGCCGGTGTCGACAAGGACGGCAATATCTGGCTGAGGCTCAAAAATATCAGCGAGGCCGTCAAGCTTGAGAGCTGCGGCACACTGAATAAAGACGAGTTCAACAAGCTCGCGAGCAAGCTGCCGGATAGTATGTGCAGAAAAATTTGGCACTACTCGTTAGCCCTTCAGGATTATAGAAGCATTGTAGCCATCGCGCCGAACGGTCTGTATGAAGTCACGCAAGCGCTGCTTAGAAGCGATCAGCCGGAGTTAGCCAAGAAGGCAAGCCGCAAAATTTGGAATTGGCTTGTGCATAACGTGTTCCCTGAGATGCGTGGGCTTGCAGCTAAGCAGCTTGAAGCAGAGATTTTATCGCTTGAAGAGTTGCCGGATTTGTCGGATGAGAAGTCTGACATAGACACAAGGCCGCTGCACATGGTCAAACAGCGCACATTTACTTACGCAGATAAGCACAGTATCAGGGTGAGTATCGACAAGGACGACGAGATATGGCTTGCGTTATGCGATATTTTTGAAGCTCTCAATAGAGATAGCGCTAACGCAATTCACTCCTCGTTATGGACATCGATTATTGAAAAACTGAGTAACAAGCAGTATAAGATGATTATATTCCGTGAGGCTGACCGGTTTGAATACCATCGTATATTAGCACTCAACATTTCTGGATTGTTCGCAGTGACAAAAGCATTGCTTGATGATTCCGCCGAATTAGTCAATACTGCAGCTAACAAGCTCTGGCACTGGGTATTAACTGAGGTGGTTTTCCCGATGCTGCGGCTTAAAAATAAGCAGCGCTGGGCTGAGGAAGACGAGAGTGAAGAGTCGCAAACCGCGACAAATAGTCACATGTTCGGAAATTCCGAACAGTTGCCGACCGGGCTGGAGTATGAGGAAGTGCCTGATAATGAAGAAATCGAGGCAGCTAAACTCGTGAGAGAGCCGAAACGCCGCAATACCGTCACGCTGAGTGAATTTATCGACGTGCTGCAGTTCAACGGCCTAAATATTGGCCTCGATATGCTCCGTGATTATCTCATCCGCTGCGGTTGGCTCGATAAAAAAGAGCATGACATGCCAACGTCATTTGCGCTCAATACCGGCCTATTTACTATTGTCAGAACTAAAACTATCCAGCCACGAGCTGAACTAACAATTAAAGGCCAATGGTATTTTCTTAGGCTATTTGCGATGCTAAAAGCGACAGCGTTTGATTATGCCTATGACGAATATCTTTCTAAGTTTGGGTTTGATTTAGAGAATATAAGCGAGAGACTGGAGCGCCGCAGTAAAAAGGCGATACGCGCACGCCTCAAAGCAGCTGCTGATATAGTAACACACTTCTTGAATATTATCGGCATCGGTAAAGGAGCGAAATAAGATGTTAGAAGCTTTTTTAGAATGGCTATTCGAGTAAGGGGGAATAAAAATGACGCTTGATGAGACATTAAAATCAATCCCTAAAGGGTTGTATCAGAACAAGAAGACCGGTAATGTATACGAGGTAATTGACATAGGCGAACATTCCGAGGACGCGTCACTTTTTGTTATCTACCGCAGATACCCGAATATCAGTAAACGTATCTGGTGTCTGCCTGTTGAAACGTGGTACGAGAAGTTTGATAGGCTGCACATTATTAAGGCATCTGAGCTGACTGAGAGCGGCGATGAAAATTGCACAGCGATAATCACAAATAAAGCTAAATGCAATATTTGCGGCGATATTATCGAGAGCAGGCATAGACACGACTTTAAAACCTGCTCTTGCGGAAATGTCTCGGTTGACGGCGGCCTCGATTACTTAAGACGCTGCTACAAAAAAGACCAAGACAGCTATACAGAGCTATCGGAATACGGAATAAAGGAAGGAGCGTAATTATGGAATTTTTAACATTAAAGCAAGTCAGTAAAAAATTAGGAATGCGTTACGGCAACGTGTTTATGCTGGAGCGGCGCGGATTGTTGCCTAAGCGTGCTGAAGACGGCAAATGGGACGCTCAAGAGATTGAGGCTTGGCGCAAAGAGCATAAGCGCTACCGCAATAAGAAAGATATTATCAAGGTCATCAAACGCGACGGCGTTTTTATAATCACAAACGACAAAAATCAACGTGTATTTGTCGATGAATTAGGCGAGTTTGAGAGTTACGAGGCAGCTCAACAGGCATTGGATAAATTCGCGGCTGAAATCGGGCTTAAAGAGATAGGCTGTGATTGATTTTTATTTTCT
>JAFUXM010000185.1 GCA_017470785.1 Synergistaceae bacterium | reverse complement strand
ATAAAATAAATGATAATGCCGTAAAAATACTAACGATTGTTAAAAGCTGAGTGTTTATTTCTCTTGTAATTTTATTTTGAAATTTTTCTATTTTTGCCTCAAATTTTGTATTATACTCCTCATCTGATTGTCTAAGCACATTGTACTGATTGCGAGCTAAATGAACATGATCCCAAATTTTCCAAACGGCCTTTTTAGTATTATCAATACACTCACTATCGTTAGGTTTTGCTTGTTTATGGGCAGCTATATGTGTAGCATTATTGACATATTCTAATAGTTTTTCTATGTTTGAAATTAATGTTCCAAACTTATCAGGGGTCGTTTCTCTTGTTCTTAAATCATCATCATTAACAATTCTATAAACAATATTTGATATAACTGAATAAAGAATTCTGTCATGTATTTTTATATAATTTAACAATGATTGAAAAATAACTTCAGGTTTAAATTTTTTATTATCAACCATAAGAGACATGAATAAAGTATTCATCTCATTTTGCATATTTAAAATTTCTGACTCGCCATCAAATGAGAACCCTGTGTCCATTAAATTATCATTAGTTTTTACAGGGTTAATTACGTTTTTACTTTGTTTTGATTTCCTATTATGCATGAAATTTATACCTCTTTAAAAAATTCCATAATACTATCCTTAGTAATAATATTTCTTGTATACGGCGCATATGCTTTAAGCCAAGGCGTTTGTTTATGCGTTATATCAACCAACATAGACGCTGTATATTTCGCACAATCATTAATTATTCTATCGATTATGTCTTTATCCGCTTTGGAAATACTCACAAACAAAGTTTCATTATTATTTACATATGGGATATTAGTCCCCCCATATATTTTATATTTATAATAAACAGCGGGAACTACTGGCCCAAAATCCCAAGCTTCAATTTCATCAGAAAAACAAGGCTGTCCCCTTTCTACAAGGAATGCAGCCTGAATAAAATATAAAAGTTTTTGCAGTTTTAAATTACTAATAGATAAATTACTTTTATTACAATATTTTATAATATATTTTGCTATCAGCAATACATCATACATAATTTAAAAACATCCTCTTTTATAAACTGATTATTTACTTTCAATTTTAATATTTACATTCTACACTATAATTTTTTAGTTAATATTAATCATTATTAAATAATTTACATAAATTTTTTAATTAATTTTTCAAATTGTTAAAATTTATTTCATTGAACTGTTCATAAATTCCGAACAGTTAAACAAGCTCAACTTAATAACCTCGCAGTCACCTCGTAACCGCCTCGCAAGATTTTTGCGAGGTTGCGTTACAGAAAGATTTTTTTGCTAAAATAGGGAATATGATTTAAAATGAATATGTTATTATAACCTATTTTAGGCTTACGACAATCAGCTGTCTTTCTGTTGTCGTCCTGCTGTGTTAAGAAAGCTGGGAACTCTCTTATGCACAGCATAATTTTTTTCTTGACGCTTTCCATGAGCATAAGCTGTTTTTTTCTGAAATACAAATAAAAAAGCCCGCATCTTCTACATCAATCCCCTGCGTGGAACGCAGGGCTTCAAAGAACACAGGCAGTTAATTCATTATTTATTATATTAATTTAATTATAGCATAAGTCCTCAAAAATATTTTGTGTAAAGTAAATCGCGGTTTACTTTACACAAAATATTTTGATGCTAATTCTCTTTACACAAAATATTTATGAATTAGCCAGCCCATCAAGATAGTCCGCCCAAGCCTGCATCATCTTGCGCCGCTCTTGTAAATACTCAGCATGGTTATACGCTGCTCTTACGCTGTTTTGCTCAACATGAGCCAGCTGCCGCTCTATAACGTCCGGCGGCCAGCCCATCTCATTTAACCGCGTGCTTGCCATACCGCGAAAGCCGTGCGCCGTCATCTCGTCTTTAGTGTAGCCGATAGTCCGTAAGGCAATTCTGACCGTATCTGCACTTATTGACCGTCCGCCGGAACGTGCTGATGAAAATATATATTTCTGTCTGCCTGTTAATTCGCGCAGCTCTTTTAAAAGTTCTATAGCTTGTTTCGCGAGCGGCACTATATGAACGCGCTTCATCTTCATTTTTTCAGCCGGTATGCGCCACTCAGCGTTATCAAAATCAATTTCACTCCACTCAGCCATTCTGATCTCGCCGGGACGGCAGAAGACAAGAGCTGAAAATTTTAATGCGCAGCGAACTAAAAAATGCGGGTAGTTATTGATATTTTTTATTAATACAGCAATATCTGCGGGCTTTGTAATCGCGGCCATATGCTTTGCTCTCCTTGTCTGCAACGCGCCTTTTAATGCGGCT
>JAFUXM010000184.1 GCA_017470785.1 Synergistaceae bacterium | reverse complement strand
TCCGCGATATAGATACAGCATGTATTCATGGCCAAAGCGGATAGTAAATGCCGCTGGTATACCATTAACTTTATTCCATATCATTCGAGCGTGCAGTTTATAGCCGAAAGATTTTGCAAGCATTTCTGCATCAAACAGATATTTATCAATCGTCCATAAAAACATCACGGCGTTTTTCTCCATGAGAGCGTCTGCAGCTTTTAAATGCCCCCGAATTTCCTCAAGAGAACAAACCGGATAATCAAGAGGTTTTCCTGAGCTTTTTTCACGTACGGCTTTTTTACCGCCGCGGGCTTGTTGCCACGGCGGATCGGCCACAATTAAGTCGTAGCGTTTTGTTGAGTTAAAAATATCAACTATCATTATTTAACTGCCTCTCTTTCTTAATTAATCCATTTGATAACCGGCTCGCCGGAATAGCCTTTCACCCATACGAACCACGCATACGCGACAGCAGAGCTCTTAAATCTCTCGAAATCGCCGTTTAATGCACAGATAAGACGGGAAGAACTTACATATACAGTTTTAGGCGGATTGATTTTAAAAAATTCTTTTCGTTTTTGCCCCTCTAAAAATGTGAGCTTCAAGAACATAGCGACCTTCCCGCCTTGATAAACTATTGATAATGCTTGTTTAACAAATTCAAGAGCGTATTTATAAGGCGGGTTCGTGATTATGTCGCCTTTAAACTGAAAATCAGGACTGATATTCAAAAAATCCACGGGCGATACTTCTCCGAACCCTCTATAAACAACGTCAGTAGAGATAACAGCATATCCGGCCTTTTCAAGTTCTTTTGATATATGACCTTCGCCGCAAGCGCATTCCCAGATTAAATGCGCAAATTTTTCTTCAGTTAATAACAGCTTAACGGCCTTAGGCTCTGTAGCATAATAATCATGCTGCTCTCGTTTATAGCCGCTGTGACTTGAAGCTCCCAGTATTCTAAAGACGCTCTGTGAATTGCCGAGCCAGTCTTTATTCTCCATGCTGCTCTGTCTCTTCACTAACGCCTAAATTCATTTTTGCTAAGTCCTTGCGTACTGCCTCGCGTATCTCATCATAGAACGCTTGTCTGCCTTCTTGAACGACCTTATCCAGTGCTTCATTTACGGTATGCTGATATTCGATTTTTGTCTTGAGCCACTCGGATATTTCCTGATTGAATATGGCGATAAAAAAGAATACAGCGGTAAACATAAATATAAACATAATTAAGACCAATCTTCCTACAATATCTACAATATCCATTTACGTTATCATCTCCTAATTATCATTAATAATCTCCTGAAACAGCTTCTGTCCCTGCGTTCCATATATAGACTGCCCTTAATTTTCCCCTTCTAAATATCTTTTAATTGCTGTATCAACCTGTTTTTCAAGCTCGATGCGCCTGTACATTAAACGTCTGTCCAGCGTTTTGAGATACGCCTTTTGATAATCGCGCATTTTCTTGACGAGAAAATAAAAATCAATCACAGCCTATCTCTTTAAGCCCGATTTCAGCCGCGAATTTATCCAATGCCTGTTGAGCTGCCTCGTAACTCTCAAACTCGCCTAATTCATCGACAAATACACGTTGATTTTTGTCGTTTGTGAT
>JAFUXM010000183.1 GCA_017470785.1 Synergistaceae bacterium | reverse complement strand
AGCGGCGGCATCGCTTGAGTGGCCTGTACGCGGCAAAATTTCTGCGCCGTACGGCTCACGAGTTCATCCGGTGTTTAAGACTAAAGTATTTAATTCAGGAATAGACATTAAGGCAAGTCAAGGTGCTCCGGTTAAAGCAGCAGCCGGCGGCGAAGTATTATATACCGGCTGGATGCGCGGCTTCGGCCAAGTTGTTATATTAGATCACGGCGGCAATATATCGACTGTTTACGCGCATTTAAGTTCAACGCAAGTCAAAGAAGGCCAGAGCGTCAGAGCCGGAAGCGTGTTAGGCGCGGTCGGCAACAGCGGCACTGAGTCTGAGTACGCGCTGCACTTCGAAGTCCGCAAGGCCGGCTCAGCTCAAAATCCCATGAATTATTTAAAGAAAGTTTAGTAATTTTAATTAATTTGGCTTTAATAGCTTTTAAGTCGGCGCGGTGAAAGTTATTTTAAAAAAGTGTAATATAATTAAATAAAAATAAAATAAATTTTATAAATCAAGAAGGGCTGTGTAATATTGAAATTTAAGAAAATATTTATAGCTTTTATAGCTTTAATAGCTTTGAGTTCGGGAGCTGTATATTTAAGTGCGGCGGATATGTCGGACTTCGACAGGATATCGCCGTTTGACGTAAGGTCGCTGTGGCTGATGCGTCAGGTGAGATATATTATTGAAAGCTATCAAGTTGACGCTGATACTAAGCCTGCTTCTGAAGAGGATTTGCTTCATGGGGCGATGCGGGGCATGGTCGCGGCATGGAAAGATCCGTACACGCGCTTTGTCTCACCGTCGCAGTTAAAGAACGAGGAGACTGAAATGGAAGGCCGGTACGGCGGCCTTGGCATGTATGTAGGCGAGCGCGGCGGCCAGATTTTAGTGATAAGCCCGATGGAGGACTCGCCTGCTGAGAGAGCCGGATTAAAGCCCAAAGATCAGATAGTGCAGGTCAATGACGAGTCAGTGGTCGGCTGGAATTCTGAGCAGGTAGTCCAGAAGCTGCGCGGCGAGCCGGGGACTAAAGTCACTGTATGGGTAGTGCGCGACGGTGAGGACAAATTATTAAGCTTTGAGATAACACGCGAGATTATAAAGATCGAGAGCGTTAGATATAACATGCTGTCGGATGATGTCGGCTATATTAAATTAACGCAGTTCAAGCAAAAGACTGACGAAGACGTTCGCAACGCAGTGCGCGATGTGATTAAGCAAGGCGCAAAGGGCTTAGTGCTTGACTTAAGGAATAACGGCGGCGGCCTTTTAGACTCGTCTGTTAAGATTTGCTCGATATTTTTAAACGGCGGCCTTGTTGTCGAGACTAAGGGCCGGTCTGAAAGAGCTAATGAGAGATATATGGCTGATAAATCGCGGCACATGACGGACTTGCCCATGGCAGTCTTGATTAACGGCGGCAGTGCGAGCGCGTCTGAGATAGTGGCCGGTGCATTGCTGGATCGTAATAGGGCGGTCTTAGTCGGTGAAAAAAGCTTCGGCAAAGGCTCAGTGCAGACTTTATTCCCGCTCACGGACGGTTCGGGAATTTACGTTACGATTGCAAGATATTATACGCCGTCAGGCCGTATGATAGATCACGTCGGGTTATCGCCTGATATTGAAGTTAAAGGCGAGCCGAATAAAGACGTGAGTTTAGATGCGCAGCTGCAGCGGGCAAAGGCCGAGGTCGTAAAGAAATATAAAAGCGCAGCTGAAAGCAAAAATGCTAAAAATATTAAGAATATTAAAAATATTAAAAACAGCAGCGCCAAGAAAATTAAACGAAGCAAGAACGTTTAATAATAAATTTTTTTTAATTTAAAATTTTTATTTAAGGAGTAATTTATGATGGCGAATAAAAAGGGACGGGTTGATTTATTGCTCGGAGCGCAGTGGGGCGACGAGGGCAAGGGCAAAGTAGTTGATTTATTGGGCTCTGAAGTTGACGTATTCGAGAGGGCGCAGGGCGGAGCTAACGCCGGCCATACTGTCATAGTGAACGGTGAGAAGGTCGTCTTTCACTTGCTGCCGTCCGGAATGCTTTATCCCGGCAAGTTATGCGTATTAGGCAATGGCTTAGTTATCGAGCCTGAGCAGTTTATAAATGAGACTAACGAGTTATTTGCAAAAGGCCAAGACAGGGCGCGGCTTGCGATAAGCCCGCACGCGCATGTCGTCATGCCGTATCACAAGATGCTTGATAAGCTTCAGGAAGCAGCGCGGGGCAAAGGCCGCAAGATCGGTACGACAGGGCGCGGCATCGGCCCGTGCTACGTTGATAAATATTCGCGCTCCGGCTTAAGAATCGAGGATTTATTAAACGCTGATATTCTGCGTGAGAAATTAACGCAAATATTAGAAGAAAAGAATATGATTTTAACTAAGTTATATAACGAGAAGCCGCTGCCGTTTGACGAAGTCTATAATCCGGCGCGCAAATGGGGCGAGGTGCTTGCGCCGTATGTCGAAGATACGACTGCGTTGCTGCGCAAAGCTGTAGATGACGGCAAGCATATTTTACTCGAGGGTGCGCAGGCTGCATTGCTTGACATAGACCACGGCACTTATCCGTACGTGACAAGCTCGTCAACTACGGCAGCCGGAGCATTCACAGGGACGGGACTTGCGCCGCGCGATTTAGACCGCACTATCTCGGTCGTGAAAGCTTATACTACGCGTGTCGGTGAAGGGCCTATGCCGACTGAGGACTTAGGCGAAGTCGGCGAGAAATTACGGCAGCAGGGCGGCGAGTTCGGCGCGACTACCGGCAGGCCAAGGCGCTGCGGCTGGCTCGACATGGTTATATTGAGATACAGCAACGCGTTAAACGGCTCTGACGTTATAGCATTGACTAAGCTCGACGTCTTGACTGGAATGGGGCCGGTGAAAGTCTGCACAGCCTATGAGCTCGAGGACGGCACTAAAGTTGACAAGCTGCCGACTGACACGCGGGTTTTAGAGAACGCCAAGCCTGTATATGAGACTTTGCCCGGCTGGTCAGAAGATATTTCATGGTGCAAGCGTTTCGAAGAGCTGCCCAAGGCCGCTCAGGACTACGTGAATTATATCGAGCGTGAACTTGATACGCCGATTAAACTCGTCGCAGTCGGCCCGGACAGAACGCAGACGATAGACCGCGGCATGAAAGAATAATTTAATGTATTTGCCCGAGATAAGATTTTGCGAGGCTGAAGATTTGCAGGCCGTATTGAATTTAAACGCTGAGAACCCTTGGCCGTGGCCTGAAGCTATTATTCAGTACGATTTAAGTCCGGCGTCGAATCAAGAATTAAGTTACATAGGCGCGTTCTCAAATAATATAGAGAATAATGAATTATTAGGCCTTGCAGTCATCGGGCGTGAGAGAGATTTAAAACGTGATTTTCAGATAGACGCTAAGACCGGCGTGTTAATGCTGCTCTTAGTGGCTCGAAGATGCAGACGGCGCGGCGTCGCCTCGCAGCTGATAATGGCAGCGGGCGACTGCGCCGGTTATTTAGGCTTTAAAACTTTAATATTACGAGTTCGCCGCTCTAATATTCCAGCTCAGAATTTATATAATAAATTTAATTTTGCCTTTCCTAAAAATGCCGTTATTCGCGGCTACTATTCAGACGGTGAGGACGCGCTGATCATGTCAGCAAGCCTGCCGTTATTTTTACGCTCATGAGTAAAAAAAATATATATATCCCGTTCAGCGACGGCTCTTCGATTGCTTTTAACGGCGAGACTTTTAACATTCAGCGTACGCCTGTCAACGACGAAAAAATAATTAATATTAATATCTGCGAGGCCGAGCTTGTCTGGGGCGATAATAAAAAGCGCCTAAAAATAATGCAGGCTCTTCAAGACGCTTGGACAAAGCAGCGCGAACTTCAGCGCGATAAAGAAATTAAGCAAGTCTATAATAAATTTTAAAATTTAAAATTTTTTACTCGTTCACCGCGATTTTATTTATATTATTCACGTCGCCGCCTCCGCAAAATTTATAAATTAAATTAATATGCTAATATATTATTTAATTAAATTAAATTCAGGGGGAATTTTAAATATGGAAAATACGCGCGTGGCAGTCATGAGCATAATAGTCGAGGACATTAACTCAACGGAGCAGCTTAATGCAATTTTGCACGAGTACAGCGAGTATATCATAGGCCGCATGGGCATTCCGTATAAGCCAAAGAAAATTAATATAATAAGCATCGTGCTTGATGCGCCGCAGGACGAGGCCGCAGCGTTGGCCGGAAAGATCGGCAACTTAAACGGCGTCAGCGTCAAGACCGCGTTCTCTAATGCTAATTAAATTTAAAATTTAAATTTGCAAAATAATATTAAATATTTAATAGCTAAGCTTGCTGCTGAGCATTCGCTTACGCTTGATGAATATGCGCTGCTGATTGCAAGCTCAGATGCTGAGTTAGATTTATATTTAGCCGAGCTTGCAGTTAAGACGCGCAAAGATATTTATAGTAATTTTGTTTATGTACGCGGCTTAATCGAGATAAGCAATATTTGCAAGAATAATTGCTATTACTGCGGCATAAGGCGCGGTAATCACAACTGCGAGCGTTACAGGCTAACGCATGAGCAAATTTTAGAATGCGCCAGCGAGGGCTATAGCTTGGGCTTTAGAACTTTCGTCATGCAGGGCGGCGAGGACAGCTTCTTTAGTGACGAGATATTATGCGGGATTATAAAAGATATTAAGCTGAAATTTCCTGACTGCGCAGTTACTTTATCGCTTGGAGAACGAAGTTATGAGAGCTATAAAATTTTGCGTGAGGCCGGCGCCGACAGATATTTATTGAGGCACGAGACGGCAGATAAAGCGCATTATGCTAAGCTGCATCCGGCTGAGATGAGCTATGATAATAGAATGCAATGCCTTTATAATTTACGCAAATTAAATTATCAAGTCGGCTGCGGCTTTATGGTTAATTCGCCGTTTCAGACTATTAATAATTTAGCGCAGGACTTAAAATTTATTGAGAGCTTTAAGCCTGAGATGTGCGGCATCGGGCCGTTCATACCGCATCATGACACGCAGTTTAGAGATTATGAAATTAATAAATTAAAATCGCTTGAGCTGACTTGCAGGCTGCTATCTATAATAAGGCTAATTCATCCGAGCGTCTTGCTGCCTGCTACGACCGCACTCGGCACGATACATCCTCAAGGCCGTGAGATGGGAATTAAGGCCGGCGCAAATGTAGTGATGCCGAATTTATCGCCGGTTGCAGTGCGCAAGAAATATGAGCTGTATGATAATAAAATCTGCACGGGCGACGAGTCCGCGCAGTGTAAAAATTGCCTTGAAGCGCGGATGCGGTCTATCGGCTATGAGATTGTAAGCGATCGCGGCGATTTTAAAAATTAAAAATAGCGGCCATGAATTTTATCACGGCCGCTATTTTATTTTTATTTTAATTAATAATTAAATTTTAATTTAGCGCAGGGCATTAATTGATGTGCCGCTTGCGATAAATAAAGTTCCGTTCTCGTAGGCCGGTGTGCTTGTACGTGAGTACTCGCCGAATGCTGCACGTTCGCGGCCTGTCTGAGCGTCTAAGGCTAATAAGCTGCCTTGGCCTGTCACTATATATAACGCGCTGTCGGCAAATACAGGCGCTGCCTCGATGCTGCCGTCGCCTGCATCATAACGCCACAAAATATTTCCATTCTCAACGCTTAATGCAAATACAAGGCCGTTGGCCGTGCCGACGAATACTCGTCCGCCTGCGACGACCGGCTTTGTGGTAATGGGATCGCCGACTTTGCTGTTCCATTTTGGCGTAACGCCTTTAATCTGCACGCGCTGCACTGAGCCGTCCCAGCTTGAGAAATATATATCGCCGTTGCTGACTACAGGAGTATTAACTGCGCCGCCTGAACCGCCGCCCGTCACGCGCT
>JAFUXM010000182.1 GCA_017470785.1 Synergistaceae bacterium | reverse complement strand
TTCCGTATTCCGATAGCTCTGTATAGCTGTCTTGGTCTTTTTTGTAGCAGCGTCTTAAATAATCGAGGCCGCCGTCAACCGAGACATTTCCGCAAGAGCAGGTTTTAAAGTCGTGCCTGTGCTTGCTCTCGATAACATCGCCGCAAATGTTGCATTTAGCCTTATTTGTGATTATCGCTGTGCAATTTTCATCGCCGCTCTCAGTCAGCTCAGATGCCTTAACAATCCTTAACTTGTCAAATTTCTCGTACCACGTTTCAACAGGCAGACACCAGATACGTTTACTAATATTCGGGTATCTGCGGTAGATAACAAAAAGTGACGCGTCCTCGGAATGTTCACCTATGTCAATCACCTCATAGACATTGCCGGTCTTCTTGTTCTGATACAGCCCTTTAGGGATTGATTTTAATGTCTCATCAAGCGTCATTTTTATTCCCCCTTACTCGAACAGCCATTCTAAAAAAGCTTCTAACATCTTATTTCGCTCCCTTGCTAATACCAATAATATTCAAAAAGTGTGTTACTATATCAGCAGCTGCTTTGAGGCGTGCACGTATCGCCTTTTTACTGCGGCGCTCCAGCCTCTCGCCTATATCCTCTAAATCAACCCCAAACTTAGAAAGATATTTGTCATAGGCATAATCAAACGCTGTCGCTTTCAACATCGCAAACAGTCTAAGAAAATACCACTGGCCTTTAATTGTTAGTTCAGCTCGCGGTCGGATAGTTTTAGTTCTGACAATAGCAAATAGGCCGGTATTGAGCGCAAATGACGTTGGCATGTCATGCTCTTTTTTATCGAGCCAACCGCAGCGCTTAAAATAATCACGCAGCATAGATGGCGTTATTTTTAAGCCATTGAATTGCAGAACTTCTGAGAACTCCCAGATTGAAACTGTATTATCGATTGAGGCTGTACTATCTCGGCAGTCCTCATGCTTTTGTGCTTGCTCCGGTTGTTTCACAGGCTTGCAGCGCAGCGGCTTATATTTACTGTGAGCTGCATTTTTAGTAGTCTCGCTTTCTTCATCATCAGGCACTTCCTCAAACTCCAGACCGGTCGGCAACTGTTCGGGATTTCCGAACAGTTCAGGCTCAAGCTCGGCGATCTCGCCTTCTTCAGCCCAGCACTGCTTATTTTTAAGCCTCAGCATCGGGAAAATCACCTCAGTCAATACCCAGTGCCAGAGCTTGTTAGCTGCGGTGTTGACTGATTCGGTGGAATTATCAAGCAATGCTTTTGTCACTACGAACAAGCCAGAGATGTTGAGCGCTAATATACGATGGTATTCAAGCCGGTCAGCCTCACGGAATATAATCATCTTATACTGCTTATTACTCAGTTTTTTAATAATCGACGTCCATAACGAAGAGTGAATTGCGTTAGCGCTATCTCTATTGAGAGCTTTAAAAATATCGCATAACGCAAACCATATCTCGTCGTCCTTGTCTATGCCGACCCTGATGTTATATTTATCTGCGTAAATAAAGCTGCGCTGCTTGACCATGGGCAGCGGCCTTGTGTCTATATCAGGCTCATCATCAGGCAAATCTTCATGCGGCAAAATCTCAGCTTCGGGCTGCGCCTTAGCCTTATTTGCAAGGTCGTTTAATTCGGGGTATACGACATACATGAACCAGTCCCAAATTCTGCGGACTGCCCGCTTGACTAACTCCCGCTGGCCGCTTTTAATCAGCGCTTGCGTCACTTTAAATAAGCCGTTCGGCACAATGGCGTAACCGTACTGAACATCAGGCACGCGCCAATGGACTTCCCTGCACATTTCATCCGGCAGCTTTCGCACAAACTCATTAAACACGGCTTCATCCAGTGCGCCACAACTCTCAAGGGCGATAAGACTGCGTATGTTACTGAATTTCAGCCAGATATTGCCGTCCTTGTCGACACCGGCGAAAATTGGCCAGTATATTGCGCACCCACCTCTGTATATGAATTTGCGCCACTCCGTAACGACCGGCGCACCGTTATCCTCTATCTTCTCACTGCTGCTGATAATCTTAGTCTCACTCATACTCAAATCTCCTATTCTATGCCTCGGCTGTCTCTTATTGTGTAAAAATCATTTAATTTTTCAAGCAGGTTTAACATATCCTTATAAACCTTAATAGCAGCGGAAGCAATCTCATCAATGTCACCAGTGCGTTTATTCCAAAGCTCAACTATTCCAGCTTCGCACTCTTCCTTAAGGA
>JAFUXM010000181.1 GCA_017470785.1 Synergistaceae bacterium | reverse complement strand
GCTGTTGCGTTAATTAATTAAAAATTACAAAGCGGGGCAAACTTGTTGAGAAAATTTTTTATAGCTTTAATTTTTTTAATAATTTTAATAATAAGTGCGGCTTGCTCGTGTGCATACGCTGCTGACGGCAGCATTGTCACAGGCGAGACTAAAGATTTATTAAATAATTTAAATATAAATAACGTAAACGACTTTGCTGTTGCGTTAATTAATTAAAAATTACAAAGCGGGGCAAACTTGTTGAGAAAATTTTTTATAGTTTTAATATTTTTAATTTTAGTAATAAATGTATCTTGCTATAGCGCTTACGGAGCGGCGGCAGTCGGCATACCGCAAGTTCCCAGAGCGCAGCTTGACGAGAGCGAGAGATATTTTAACCGGGCTTACATGTACTTCATGGAGCGCGACTACTGGAACGCATTGGATTATTTAGAGGGCGCACTGAGAGCTAATACGTATCTGGTAGATTATTATTTATTAAAGGGCTTGACGCTGCAGAGAATAGGCGACGTGAGCGGTGCGCGTGAGGCGCTCGCAAATTATCTTGAGGTGCGGCCTTTAGACACAGCTGCGCCGAGATTTGCCGCTGACTTGGAGCGTCAGGAGCGGTTATTTAGATTCATAATGGGTACGAGGCCGGTGAACTCCCGTTGGAGCATGAGAGGCGCGAACTTTCAGAACGAATGGAAGACCGGATATACAAGGCCGTTTAATATACGCGGCTTAGGTAAAGTCAATTCTTTAAATAAATCTTATTGCTTCGCAGATACTTTAGGCAGCAAGATTTATTTTATAACGGGAGACAAGCGCAGCTTCACGGCGTTAAATACGCCCGAGCCGCCGGCCTGCGCAACTCCTATGGGCGACGGCAGCTATTATATATTCTGCACAGGCGGCGAGATGTACTCGTTTCATTATTTTAATGATGCCGATAATACGCGCACTGACTTAATGAGCATAGCCGGCGAGATGCTGGGCGCAAATCAGGCAAATATAGAATTAAATTTAATTGCGAATTTAAACGCGGTAATCGCTGACGCCGAGTGGCTGTCGGAACGCGTCTTCGCAGTCGCTGACCCAGTCAACCGCAGCGTGATATTTTATGATTATAATAGCAACGATGCAGATAATGCGCCGGAAGTCATAGCCGAGTGGACGCCGCCGGAGCAAATATGGGAAGGTGCGGTGCTGACGGAACTTGAATTTCTATTTGAGCCGGTCGCGTTAAGCGCCTATGCGGACTGGCTGGCCATAGCCGACCGCGCGAACGGCAAAGTCTATATATTAAATTCTGTCAGCCGCGGCAGAAATTTCTTTAGTGTAAATATTCCCCGAGTGCGCGATGTGCTATGGTCGAGCTTGGGCGAATTATTTGCGCTGAATGAGCAGGGCGAATTATATAGACTAAGCATAGACTTTGGTGAGAGAAGTGCAGCGAATGCAAATGCGCCGTCATGGTCTGGCAGCGAGTTCGCAAATATCTGGGCATTATTCAAGGCCGACTCTGATCAAATTTACTGCGCCGACATAGGCTGCTCGACAATTCATAAAGCTTCTATGCTGCCGCCTTTAGAACTTGCGCAGGGCTTCTTAGGCATATATCATCCGGTCATGGCAGTTGAACCCGAGAACCGCGAGAGCTTTTTAATCGACGGGACGTTAGCATCGCCGTATAAAAATTATATGCATAACACGAGCTTAATAACGCAGGCGATCTGGAACGAGCGCACTATTAGATCTGCGTCTTACTGGCAGCCCGAGCCGCTGTTCGACGCATTGTTAATTCATAACCGCGTTGCGCCCGGGCAGAGCTTCCCTTTAAATTTAAGACCGGCTCAAGCCGAGGACGGCAGCGAGATTAGACTTGTGCTGCCCGCATTCTGGCTGCTGCATCACAATACTTTAACTAATATAATCATCGACGCTTCGATTAATTTAAATATCGATGATTTATTATCGTTAATGACTTTTTGTATGCTGAACGGGCTTGAGCTTGACGTGTGGGCGCGTGACATTCCGTCATTAGCTTTAACCCGAGCGAGTGCATTCACCGGCGGCCATGTGATTTACTCACTTCACAACGCGCCGGAGCTTAACGCGCCGCGCAGCAGAATTCAAATTCAAATGCCGTTGCCTGTTGAGCTGTCGAGCTCCGGCTACCCCGGCCGTTCGATGCTCTCTGTATATTTAGATGCCGGGCAGATCGACACTCGCAACTGGATGCCGCTTTGGCCTGACATGTTCGGAAGATAGATTATATAGATTATAAAATTAAAATAAACGCGCCTCCCGCTGAAATTTTTGACGGGAGGCGCGTTTTTTAGGCAAAAATTATTTTTATTACTAAAAACTCCAAGGATTTTTTCCGCGCTTAAAATTTTTATATCGTTCTTCTTTATCTAGCCAATTTTGTAGCTTTCGTCTTTTGTCCAATTCTTTGTCGTTTCGCTGTTCAAATTCTTTCCTTTCTTTTCGTTCGTCCCTAAAAGTTCCTATCGAAGCTATTACAAGTCCGATAGCTACAATAAAACCAATAGGCCCAAATAGTGCTCCTATGAAGAGAATAAAGATGTCAAACGCGACGAGCTTAAGAAAAGGTCCTATCGCTTGTATCGCTTGAATAACTGCGCCAAGAATAACAAGAATAATGAGTATAACAAGTATTTCCACGAATAACTCACTCCCTCCTAAAAATAATTTTCTAAATTATACTCCCCCCCCCCCCCGTAGCTGTCAAGAGGCAATTTACATTTTTGTGATGTAAGCACAAGTCATGCCGTGAAAAAATTTAGCAAAAAATATACAATATAAAAAAAATATGGAGAGCGTAAACTCAGCTCTCCATACTTGAAAATTATTTTTAAAATTATATAAAAATTTAACGCTTTGAGTACTGTCTCTTGCCGCGGGCGCCCTTCTGGCCGAACTTCTTGCGTTCAACCATTCTCGGGTCGCGGGTCAATAAGCCCTCTTTCTTTAACGCCGGCCTTAAGTCAGGATTTAACTCGATTAACGCTCTGGCGATGCCCATTCTCACCGCGCCGGCCTGACCGGTTAAGCCGCCGCCTGACGCGTTCACAAACACATCAACTTTGCCCTCAACGCCGGCCGTCTTCAGTGACTGCAGCGCCTGCGACTGCCAGACTAAACGCGGAAAATATTCTTCAACCGTACGACCGTTGATCTTAAACTCACCGCTGCCCGGGCAGAGCCTCACGCGTGCAACTGCGTTCTTACGACGGCCAGTTCCCCATTTATAATTATCCATCTTGATATAAATTCCTTTCTTGTCTTAATCTTAATCTTAAAATTTAAAATTTTTAAAAATTAAAAATTATAAACTTCCGGCGCCTGCGCTGCGTGCGGATGAGCCGCGCCCGTGTAAACCTTCAGCTTGCTGATATACTTAAGCCTGTTTCTGGGCAGCATACCTTTAACGACATGCTCGAATAAATACGTCGGCTTCTTCTCCATTGCAACGCCCCACGGTATCGACTTGTACCCGCCGGGATGTCCCGAGTGATAATGCCAAGCCGACTGCATAGCTTTCTTGCCGGTCATCTTAACTTTATCGATATTAATTACTATTACATAATCGCCCGTGTCGACATGCGGCGTGTACTCCGGCTTGTGCTTGCCGCATAATATGCGGGCCGCGACCGCCGCTACACGTCCCATTGCCTTATTCGCGGCGTCAATAACGTACCACTTCTTATTCTCCTGGCCAGGCTTGGCCATATACGAACTGCTGCCTACCATTTTTAAATACTGCTCCTCCTAAAAATTTTTTATTGCTTTCTCTATATAAATAACTCTGAACTGTGGCAAGGGGGCTCAGACTTATTTTTAAATATTTTTAATAACTTTTAATTTATTATTCGCGATTTTGCCCGGGAAGCGGCCGCGCTTCGCTATAGGCTTATCATTAACTTCCTTTAAGTCCATGGTCATGTCCATCGGGATTGCGTGCGCTATATAGCTGCCCACTCCGAACACGTCCGCACCGGCCTCGGCTAAAACTTTAATTCTCTCAGGATTAAGGCCGCCTGATACTACTATCTTAACGCTATTAAATCCGGCCATGTTAAGCTTATATCTAATCTCACGGACTAAATCGACCGTAACGCCGCAACGCTAACTGCGGCTCAGACTTATTTTTAAATTAAATATTTTTAATAACTTTTAATTTATTATTTTCTAT
>JAFUXM010000180.1 GCA_017470785.1 Synergistaceae bacterium | reverse complement strand
CGTGAAACATAGTACAGTAATTTTTTTTATCTGTCAAGCAATTTTATAATAAATAAAAATTTTTAAATTAAGCGCTATCTCAGCCCCAAGTACCAGAAGCTTTTTTAAATTTAAGCCTTGACGTGAAAAAATTTTTAAAGTATGCTGTCAAGAACGGAGGCGATGACTATGAACACTGTGAACTTGAACATCACAACAGACAGAGACGTCAGGGATCAGGCCGCTTTAATCTTCGACGGGCTTGGGCTGGACATAACTGAAGCCGTGAATATATTTTTAATGGCCGCCATTCGTGAACATACAATTCCATTCGAGTTTGAGGCTTATATCCCGAACAGTGTAACGGCCTCAGCGATCGAAGAAGGGCGGCGTATTGCCCGTGACAAGAGCATCAAAGGCTATTCAACAATCAAAGACCTTAAAGCTGCCTTGGGCGTATGAACTTAGCGCCGCGCTCTTGCCTGCCTCACTTACTTTCACTCAGCCCCGAGTACCAGAATTTTTTATTATGCACGCGCTTTAACTCATCGCGCTCAGCTAAAATTTTTAAAGCCTCGTTAGCTGCTCTCACGCTGTTATCTATTCCGGTATAAATAAATTTATCATTAAGCCGATTAGCTACGACTGCAAATACAGCGCCGGCTCGCAGGCCATATAAGCTTGAGATAGTAAACACCGTTGCAGCTTCCATCTCGTAGCATAAAATCCCAGCGGCCTTTAAATCTTTAATTCTATTATCATATTTAGACTGCCAGAAATTTTTAAATCCCGGGCGCGCTTGGCCGATGTAAAACGTTCCGGTTGTGCAGCTGATCCCAACGTGATAAGTTAAATTTAATCTCTCGCAGGCTTCGATTAAAGCCTCTATAATTTCATAATTTGCCATCGCCGGATAAGATTTATCTATAAACTCGTCAGCTGTCCCGTCTTGACGCATTGCTCCGGTGCAGATAATTAAATCGCCGCAGTTTATATTCTCGTTTAAAGCGCCGCACGAGCCTACGCGAATAAACGTATCAGCGCCAAGCTCTGCAAGTTCTTCAATCGCAATCGAGTTTGACGGCCCGCCCATCCCAGTCGAGCATGTCGAGACAGGAACTGAATTTATTTTCCCGCTGTAAGTCTTATGCTCTCGATTAAACGCAATAAACTTCGCCTCGTCCCAGCCCTTAGCTATAATGTCAGTTCTTGCAGGGTCGCCGGGCAATAAGACGTATTTATTTATATCGCCCTTCTTGCAGCGTATATGATACTGCATATCGTCATCCATGCTCGGATGAGCCGCTTCAGACTGCCAAGCTGCAAACGCTTTAGCATTAAAATTTAAAAATATAAAAATAAACGCTGCTATAAAAATTTTCAGCATATTAAATCAGCCCCTCTCTCAAAATTTTTATAATAAAAAAACCGCCCGTGAAGGCGGTTCTATTATATTATAAATTTATAAATATTTATTTATCTCAGCAAGTCAAGCACTCGCTCCTGAGTTTGATTAGCCTGCGCCATCATAGAATTTCCAGCCTGAAGCATGATCTGCAGCTTAGTGAAATTCATAATCTCCTTGGCATAGTCCGTGTCTTTAATATTGCTCTCAGCTGCGCTCATATTATTCTCAGCTACGCGCATATTGTCGATATTATATTCAATTCTGTTAGCGTACGCGCCGAGCTTTGCTCTCTGAGTTGAGACAGCGTCTATAGCGCTGTCGATTAAAGTCAAAGAATGAGCTGCCGACTCCCTGTCAGTAACTAAAACTTTATCGATGCCTAAAGCCTGCGACCGCATATCGCCGATACTTAACAGCAAGTCCTCGTTAGAGCCCATGCCCATCTGCAGCGTGAGCGTGTTGTCAGCCAAGTGCACTGTCGTGTTATAGCTTGACGCTGAAGTTGTATAGGCCTTAGCGTCATCGTCCCAACTTCTCGTAACGCCGGCCATTGCGTCAAATTTCACGTCAACGTTCTCGTTTAACACGCCGTTAATTTTATTGCCGGTGACTTTCAAGCTGGCGATCTCAGCGCCGGAATGCGCGTCAGTGACTTTAGCCTCATAGACGCTTTCGCTTGCAGCTTGAATAGTGTTCAAGCCCAGCGCTTTTATCATCTCCTCGCTGCCAGCAAATCTCAGCGTGCCTTCAGAGCCTGACACAGCCGAGCGTATTAAAATCGTACCGGCTACCGACTCCGACGACTTGTCAACACTGTCATCGACGAACACAGCGAAATTAGAATCGTCATCGACATATTTCGCCTGCCCCAAGTCATTTGCAATAGCGTTATTTATTTTTTTAGCCACGTCGCCTAACGTGTCGCTCGCATAAAGCGTGATGCTCGCAGTCTTGCCGTCGCCCTGAGTTATTTTTATAGTCTGCGGATCTTCGATTAAAAATTTGCCGCTGTCGCTGTCATAAAAATTTGAGAGCTGCGATAATTTTGTCAGCTTGCTGGCTACATCGCTGGTCATGCCCTGAAGTTTGATGGTGTTGTCATCGCCCCATGAAACTTCAGCAAGCGTCTTTCCATTCAGAGTACTGATTATATTATTAGCAGCACCTGAAGCAGTAGTAAGCGCATTAGCAAGATTTATAGTTATCTTACCGGCGTTGCTCCAGTCGAGTTCATTTAAATTAGTCCCCTGTGTTATAGGATAAACAGTGAGAGTTGGAGGTGTGCCGGACGATAACATAGCTGCGCTGAATGCAGCAGTAGGCGTATATAAAAGACCGTCACCGCTCACTTCAACAAGAGTTGCGCTGTTTGTATCTACTGGAGCCTGCGTTTTGATATAAATTTTATCGCCTGCCGCAAGATTTCCGTTATTAATAGCTGAGTTAAGATTCCCTCTCAATCCTACAAGATTTCCAAGATTGTAACCTCCTATAGATAATCTTGCATTCGTTCCGTCTCCGACAATTGACACTCCAGTGCTTGAATTTATATTAGAACCGTTAACCTGAACATTACCGTTCAATACCGCGCCGTCAGTTCTTGACACGCCCATAAATCTTGCGCCTGATAAAGTAACAGCTCCATTGACATTAGCTTCTCCAATGGTAAGCTCTAAAATACCGCTTGCGTTTACGTCTCCCCTGTTGCCGTCACGTAAAGTAATTCCCAGTGCATTGCTTTTTACCTCTGTAGCAGTACTTGAGATCCTTATATTGCTGTTTTTAAGATTCCCGGAACTATCAAAAGCTTGGAGAACAATCCACTCACCTTCTGTGCTTGAAGCTCCGCGAGTTCTTGCTTTTAAATTATAAGCCCCGTTCTCTAAATTTTCGATTTCAACTGATTTAACAACCGAAGTATAGTCTGATTGCCACGATGGCCCATAGTCTTTCTCAAGCTCTATAGCATTGCCTTTCTGGAACGTCGCAAGCCGGCCGGTTTTATCGTTAGAACTAAAATCATCATCGGTTTTAAGATATACAGTTCCGCTTTGAAGCGCACCGTTTTCGTCAGTGTACATCATGCCGAGTTCAAGAGTCTTATCCGAAGCGCTTGAAGGATTGACGGTATAATAGTAATCTCCCATTTCACCGTTCTCAAGCTCGCCGGATACTTTTATTACAGCGTCACCGTTTGCGGCATTGGCTCTTGCCTTGAAATTATAAACAAATTCATCGCCCGTCTGGAAGCTGCTGTAATCTCCGGCTGACATGGCGGCAGAACTTCCGCTTCCAAAATTTATTATCGTATTTCCAGTTCCTGAAAATGTAGCCGTTCCTGATATTTCACCGCCCACAACTGATCCGGTTTTATCTATCATGTATCCTGAATATTTAAGCGTTACGCTGTTAGAATCGCTGGAGGCTACCGTAAATTTTATATTAGCGTTATTAGCAAGATTCGTTAATCTGTTGCTTGATATAACCGAAAGCGTGCCGCCGCTCTCATTTGATTTATACGCAAGATTTGCCGAACCGTTAACATCTGATTGCGAACTGTCAAGTACATACTCTGCCTTAACATTAATATTATATCCGCCTTCAACGTCAATATCAGGAAGCTGCTGTTCAGACGCGGACGCAATGCCCTTATCCTCGGCCACATCTGCGTACCAGCCGATCTCATGATGATACTGAAACACGTTGGTCTTCTGCACTTCAGCCTCGCCGGGCGGCGCTGCTAACAGCTCTATATTAAAATTGCCGTCGGCTTTAAATTTCTGGCCGAACTGATCTACAGCTTTTAAGCCGCCTTTTATTATCGCCTGCGTCTCCTTAGGAATTGTACTCCAGAGCGCGGCCGCGTTGCCGTTTAACAAAGCCTTATTATTAAACCGCGTCGTGTTGCCAACACGGTCTATCTCTTCACGCAGTTGATCTATCTCGGCCTGAATATACATCCTGTCCTGACCTGTTAAAGTGTCATTAGCCGCCTGATTGGCAAGCTCGCGCATCCGCTGCAGCATCGAGTCAACTTCTGTTAATGCGCCTTCAGCTGTCTGAATTAAGCTTATGCCGTCCTGGCCGCCGGCCATCGCCTTCTCAAAACCCTTTAGCTTCGACGTCATCTGCTGCGCTATCTCCATGCCGGACGCATCGTTAAAATCAGTTACGGACATTCTAAGCCCTGACGACAATTTGGAGATTGACTTTTGCAGCGCATTGCTCGTCTTATTATATAAGCCCGCTATGCCCTTCGCAAATAGATTGCTGTTGATAATCATCGTCATTTTAAAGACCTTCCTGTTTTATTACGCTTGCTCATGATTTTATCCTCCCTGATTTCCCTCATGATTAAAAAAATTAAAATATTATTTCTTGCCCTTAAATTTTTTATTTCTAAGCTGCTTTGAATTTAAGCTTAAAGCAGCATGTTTTTCTTGTTTAGTTTCGGCGTTTTTATTATTTAAATTTAATTTTATTTTATTAATCAACTTATCGAAGTTCACGCGTTCAAAAACTTCAAGTTTGCCGCCGCGCGACGCGTTATAAATTTTAATGCCGTGCGCGTCAGCATATTTTTTAGCGGCGATATAAGCCCGAGTGACTTCGTCAACGCAATAGTCGCTGATATCATCGCCCTTCGCGCTGACGCGGCCTTGGCCGTAGCCCTCAATGAAGTGATCGCGCGTAACGTTGCTGTTACTAACAATTCTGCCGTGAAGGCCAGGCTTATCTTTTAACTGCTCAGCTAAGAGCTCTGCAACTGCCGGACTCAACGCGTGCCAGTGCCGCCTGTACTGATGATCCATGCCGATTAAATAAATTTCTTTAAAGCCTAAATATACTGCCAGCTGAATATTAAGATAAGTTACGCTCATCCCGTGATAGACGCACTGTGACGCATCATCCGAGAACGGCGGCAGCTTGCCGGTGTGGAGCCAGTCGTTAGCGTTAGCAACGGTCTCAATGCAGATTGCCCCGTCAACCGGAAACGCCTTGCTCGGCTTGGCCACGCCTAAAACTTTCAGCTCGGCCTTTAATTCCGACATCTCCGGCACAGAGATCTGTATCAGCTTTTTATCAGTCGCCGTGAATATATTTGGCCGCCAGTCAGTCTGATTAAATATTAAATAAATGCGATTAGACGCAATGCTAAATTCATCTTTAATTTTATCTAAATCTTCAGCCTTTAAGCTCGGGCCGTTGCCGATGATAAAGCAGCGCTTTATCTCAGCAAATCTATCTTGATTGGCCTCTTTATACGCCTGCAGAACGTCAGCGCCGCGCTCATAGTCCGGCTCTAACATCTCGTAGTCATACGGATTATCAGGAACCTGAAAAGTTTTATCCATACTAATACTAATTTCAGGCTTATTATCTTCGCTCATTTCTTACGCCCCGTTTAAATTAAATTTTAACTTAATTTTAAATTTTAATTTAAATTTTTTAAATACATAAACTCTGCAAAGTCAAAGTCTATTGGGTCGTCAATGTCCGTCGCTTCGAGCCGGTCTATTATATAGATATACGGCCTTGTGCCTACAACGTTTTTATTATCAATCATGGTCTCACGATCTAAAATATTAAACGCAAAATTTAACGCCGCAATGTCCGGCAAATCCTGACTTCGCGGCTGATGTTGAAGATCATAATTAATCGGCTTATTATCTTTAAACATAAATTCTTTTATTAAATGCGCTGAATTAACAGAGTCATATTTATTAATATTTTCAAGATAAAAATTTATGGCGCTTTCAAGCGTTGAGCTATTTAATAACGGATTTGTACAGTTCGCATAAACTACAATATCAGCATTAAAATTTTCGGCCATGTTTTTATAGACCTCGCTCATTGATACATAATTCGACGCGTAATACTCATCGCGCTTGACCGGCTCGCAGCCTAAATCTTCAGCTATTTTTAACATCTCGTCATCATTAGAATTAACGACAACGCCGTCGAGCGATTTTAATTTTTTTAATTGCCTTAATTTAATTTCAAGCAAATTCGATCCGGCGAACGGCCTGATATTTTTATTTGCAACCCGCACTGAGCCCGAACGCACAGCAACAAGCGCTTTAATGCTCATTATTTTATTTCCCCTTCCGGCGGCTCAAAGCATTTTTTAATTTTTTCGCATTGCTTATATTTAAAGCCTTATTATATTGCTTATCGTCTGTTTTCGATTTAATTAAACGGTCAAAATTAACACGCTCGAATATATCAAGCTTGCCGCCGCGGGTCGCGTTAATAATTCTAATTCCGTGAGCTTCTGCATATTTTTTAGCGGCGATATAAGCCATAGTCGCTGCGTCGATCCAATAAAACCGGCCGGCCTCACCGTCAGAGCCGCCCGGTAAGTCCGCCGCATAATTTTCAGCAAAATGATTTCTCTCGACGCCCTGAACTTGATTTATCCGCCCGGGTATGCCTATGCACTGGACACTCGCCCGCTCAGGGCTTGACACGTGAAAGTGATTTTTAAACTGATGATCTATGCCTATTAAAATAATTTCTTTAAAGCCAAGCCAGACCGCCGTCTGAATATTAAAATACGTTACGGTCATACCGTGATAGATGCACTTAGTTATATCGTCCGAGAACGGCGGCAGCTTGCCGGTCACAAGCCAGATATTATAATTCATAATTTTCTTCACCGGCAATATATGCTCATAGCCGCTCAATGTTAATTCAGATGGTATATCATCAGGCGCATTAACCCCGAGCAGCGCAAGAGCTTTATTACTTAGTTCCAATATCTCCGGTCTCGAGGCTTTTATACACTCCAGATCAAGCGACGTGTAGACATCGGGCCGCCAGTCAGTCTTGTCAAATATTAAATAAATTCTGTTAGATGCAATAGAAAATTCACCAAGAGCTTTAATTTGATCCAAGTCCTCGGGCTTCAAGCTCGGGCCGTTGCCGATGATAAAGCAGCGCTTTAACTCGTTAATTCTATCTTGATTGGCCTCTTTGTACGCCCTTAAACTTTCTGCCGCAGCCTCAAAATCATATTTAAAATTATCTTGTGACATAGTCT
>JAFUXM010000179.1 GCA_017470785.1 Synergistaceae bacterium | reverse complement strand
TCATGCAATTCACAACGGCTTGACGATTTTGCCCGAGTGCCATCACATGTATCACGGCGAGAAAGTCGCGTTCGGCACAATCACGCAGCTGGTACTTGAAAACGTCCCGTGCGATGAGCTTTGCGAAATACTTGACTTCTGCGTCACAGTCGGGCTGCCCGTCACGTTGAAGCAGCTGGGTATCAATGACCCGACGCCGGAGAAGATATTTGAAGTTGCCAAGGCGGCCTGCGCAGAGAACGACACGCTGCACAACATGCCGTTTGAAGTTACGCCGGAGCTTGTTTGCAACGCGATATTCGCGGCGGACGGCTACGGCCGCGCAGCACTTGCCAAGAAGTGCTAAATATTTAATATCATGGAGTTCTTAGAGAGTATACAGGCCGCAGGAGTTGTCGGCGCAGGCGGCGCGGGATTTCCTACGCACGTTAAATTAAACTCCAAGGCCGAGTATTTAATTATTAACACGGCTGAGTGCGAGCCGTTAATCGAGAGCGATAAATATTTATGCCGTACGTTCGCTGACGATATAGTCAAGGCAGTGGGCAAGACGGCTGAACATTTAGGCGCGGCTCATGCGGTGTTTGCAATCAAGGGCGAATATGAGAACGAGATCGCCTCACTGAAGGCAGCAGCCGAGCGCAATGGAGTTAAAGTCGAGTTCTGCGAGATGCCGGCGTTCTATCCGGCAGGTGATGAGCAGACGATGGTGCAGCTTGTGACTGGCCGGAGCATTCCCGAGCGCGGCCTGCCGTTGGACGTCGGCGCAGTCGTCCAGAACGTATGCACCATGATGAATATTGAACACGCGTTAAGCGGCGAGCCGGTAGTCGATAAATTTTTATCGATTACGGGCGCAGTCGCGAAGCCGATTATGCTCTGCGTGCCGGTTGGAACGCACTTGAACGAGTGCATAGCTAAGGCTGAGATAGCTTTACCGGCAGGGTCTAAGGGCTATGCAGTGTTAGTCGGCGGCCCGATGATGGGCAGAATTATAGTTGATAAAGCTGAGATTGCTAAATCTGTTGTGACGAAGACGACCGGCAATTTAGCTATCTTGCCGTTAGAGCATTATTTAGTCAAGCGGTCGCAGTTAAGCATTGATAGCATGAAGCATCAGGCTAAGAGCGCGTGCATCCAGTGCCGGATGTGTACGGATCTTTGCCCGCGCTACATGATCGGCCATGAGATAAGACCGCACTTAGTCATGCGCAATATCTGGCGTGAGAATAGCATCGAGAAGACCGGCGATGAAGCATATGTAGCGAGTTTCGGCGATGCGCTGAACTGCTGCGACTGCGGCGTATGCGAGATGTTCTCATGCCCGATGGGCTTATCGCCGCGGCGCATGAATCAGTACTTCAAGCAGCGCTTCAGGGAAAAGAAGTTAAATAAAGAACGCAATATGCATCCGGAGGCAAGCCGGTTTATTAAAGATCGGCGCGTGCCGACCGAGAGACTCTACGCAAGACTGGGCATAAGCCAGTGGCATGATTCGCACGTCAAGCCCGGCGAGACGCATATTGCTTTCACGCCTGAGGAAGTATACATTCCGTTCAGGCAGCATATAGGCAAGCCGGCCGTTCCGGCTGTGAATGCGGGCGACGAGGTGAAGCGCGGCGATTTATTAGCAGCTGCCGACGGCGCAGTCTCGGCTAATATTCATACTGGAGTAAACGGCGTTGTCGCGTCAGTCGATGCGAACGGCGCATTAATTAAAGTAAATCAGAACGAGGTGAGCGGACGTGAATAGCGCAATCGGAATGCTTGAATTTAACAGCATAGCACTTGGCATTGAGACGGCCGACTTTATGGTGAAGGCAGCGAAGGTCGACCTTCTGCGCTCTTCAACGGTCTGTCCCGGAAAGTATATAGTAATAGTAGGCGGCGAGGTCAGCTCTGTCAAGTCGTCAATGAAGACTGGCTTATCGCGCGGCGAAGAGGGAATTATCGACACGCTGTTAATTCCCAATATTCATGAGAAAGTTCCGCCGGCAATTTCTTTAACGTCTAATATTAAGAAATTCGGCGCAATCGGAGTTGTTGAGTTCTACTCGATAGCCTCGGCTATTAAAGCAGCGGACGCTGCGGCCAAAGCCGCTGAGATTTCATTAATTGAAATTCGCATGGGACTTGCGGTCGGCGGCAAGGGCTTCGTCACCATGACCGGCGCAGTCACTGACGTTCAGACCGCAGTCAAAGCAGCGACGCTTAACGCGCCGTTACTGGTGCATTCGGTCGTCATCCCGAGACCGTCAAAGGCTGTTATCGAGTCGCTGTTATAATAATTAATAATAATAATTTGCCGTAATAATCAAACTAAACGCCGCTGGGTTAAATCAAAATCCGGCGGCGTTTCAATAAAATTTTCAAGCCTTCTTTTAATGATCTCTCAAAAAATTTGCCCCGCAATAATTTTTAAAATTAAAATTAAAATTTATATTTGACAAGTGTTTTTTAAACAGTTATAATATTTCACGTTTTGATTGCATGACGCGGTGAGTTGGCCGAGAGGCTGAAGGCGCTCGCCTGCTAAGTGAGTATAGGGGCTAAAACCTCTATCGAGAGTTCGAATCTCTCACTCACCGCCATCGTTAAAATAAAAAATTAAATTTAAGCGCGGTAGTAGCTCAGCTGGATAGAGCGAAGGCCTACGGAGCCTTAGGTCGCGGGTTCGAATCCTACCTACCGCGCCAATTTTATTCTTAAGATAAAATTATGATGTTATTATAAATTCTATGAAATAAAAGCTCACGTTAAATTTACAGCGTATATAATTCTATTTGAATTTGTTTATATCTATGACTTTACCGTACCGCTTTCTAAAAACTATGTAGCATGGTTGAAATTAAAAATGGCACAAACCAATTTAAATATATTTTCAAATTTACCCAGCTTATCCCTAAAACAGCCTGATAATATTCTAAATACTTTCTATACATTTATAGTTAATGCACTTGAAAAATGCTAAGAATTGCCTCGTCAAGATTTTTAGAAAATTTTAATAAATCGCATACTTTTTTCTTGAGCCAATGCCAAGACCGGCTACAATACTGAGTCTTTCAAATTTCTTACCCTTAACTCTCTCATAAATCTTTTTCCCTTTAGGCTTTAGGCGTTTCAATGCTTTTCGTATCGCATTTAAAAGCCTCTGCAATTTCGCGCAAATAAGCATAGGGGCAATCTTTTTAAATGATCTTATAAAAGTTATAAAAGTATGTTTTCTTAAATGCTCTTCTGTTTCAAGTTCAAGTTGTTTTTCCCATTTCCTGATAGTATTTATGGCCACATTAAACGCTTCACTGGTTTGAGCCAGCGAATGGCCTTTTTGACGATACTCTAATGTTCTTCTTCTAAATTTTTCATCGTAACTAACAATTTTTTATTATATTTACCAATACTTTTTGGTCTTATCCGGCGGTAAATCCCGCCCCGACGCACCTGTTCTAAGCATATAGAATTACGGCATTTATAAAATTACGATTATCACGGGCTGACCTGCCCCGTTATCTCTTTACGTCCCAGCAGAAGCTGCTCAATTATTTTCCAAGTCTTATCTGAGGTATCATGCCTTCTATAAGCTGGTACACCAAGCATATTCTTTATCATTCTTTATCATTCTTTATCATTCTTTATCTTTGATGATTAAAATATCTCAACGGCAGCTCGAGGCCGTTTTGAATTAATAAGCTCTCGTCCTGCAAAAGCTCAGGCAGCTTGCCGCTGGCTGCGACTTGGCCGTTATTTAAAATAATTGCCCGCTCGCACACATCAAGCGCCATGTCCAAATCATGCGTAGCTAATAATATAGCTTGATGAGTTAAATTATTTAAAGTGTTAATAACAGTGCGGCGGGCTTTAGGGTCAAGGGCGGCGCTGGGTTCATCCAAAATTAAAATCTCAGGATTCATGACTAATATTCCGGCCAATGCGGCCATGCGCTTCTCGCCGCCGGATAATTTATGCGGCGGCCTCTCGGCTAAGTGCGCGATATTTAAATTATTTAACATTTCAACAGCCCGTGACTTTGCAACTTTAGCATCAATATTATTTGCGATCAGCCCGAAGCACAGGTCTTCTAACACGCTTGGCATGAATAACTGATCGTCCGGCTCTTGAAATATCAAGCCGGCGGCCTCACGCAGCAAATTAATATTATTTGCATTAATTAATTTATTATTTAATATAATCTCGCCGCGCTGAGCAGCTAATGCGCCGGCAATGTGCAGCAGCAAAGTCGACTTGCCAGAGCCATTCGCTCCGACTAACGCAAGCCGCTCGCCGCGTTTTAATTCCAAGTTCACGCCGTTCAACGCTGCATGACCGTCAGGATATGAATAATATAAATTTTTTATCTTAAGCATAATTTAATATTAAAGCATAAATTAAAGCTGCTAAAATTAATAAGCTGTCGCAAGTACGCCAAGTTAAAATTTCAGCCTGATTAAAGCCCTGTAAATTAAATTTTTCTCCGCCGCTGCGCAAAAGCATAGCTGTATTAATTTTATCAGCACGCGCAGCGCTCTTGATTAAAGACATGCCCAATATGCACGCGAAAATTTTTAATCTTAATTTCAAGCTGTTTATATTATTTGCCCGTAATTTCGCAGCCCTGAGCGCGCAGATAAATCTATTAATTAAAATAAATATCCCGCGCAGAGTTAAAATTATCAGCACGCGCAGCTTGTTATTTAACTTAAGATAATATAACGCTGCGTAAAATTTTTTAATTCCCATCGCAGCAATAAAATCTAAAAAAATTATGCTGATAAAATTTAATTTTAATAACATAATTACACCCGCGATAAATCCAGAATTAAAATCTTTAAAGCTTAAAGTCATTAACGCGAGCATAAAAATTCCTGCAAGATTTAAGTGAGCCAGAATTTTCGGCACGGGCGCAAATATTAATAAAATTAACGGAACTATAGCTGCGTAAATTAAATTATTTAAATTAAAATCCAAACGCGATATGCTTATAGCTAAGATCAATGCGCATATAACCCTTGCCCTCGCGTCAAAAATTTTTAAAATTTTCGCGTCTTGAGCTAAGCTTAAATTAAATTCTAAGTTCATGCTAAAAATTCCGGCGCAGCGCGTTTAAGCCATGAGATTAACAAGGCCGTTATAATTCCTTCGATTAAGGCAAGCGGCAAATTAGCAGCAAATAAAATCTTAGCGATATTTATAAATTCATGATTAGACATTGCAAGCGCAGCGCCTGCTAATAACGCAGCTAATAACACTGCAAGCGCTCCGGCGATAAATGCATATACTACGGCAAATTTATTTTCATTATTAATAATTAATTTTTTAAATATTAAATAAGCTGCAAGCCCGGGCGCAGCCATGATAAATAAATTTGCGCCTAAGACTAAAAAGCCCCCAAAGTTAAATAAAATTGCCTGCAAAAATAATGCGGCCAGCACAGCCGGAAAGACTTGCCAGCCTAATAGCAATCCTGCCGGGGCGATTAAAGTTAAATGCGCCGAGCTCGGGCCGAGCTTGAAGTGAATTAACGATGCAAGAAAGAAAGCCGAGGCGACAAGAGCCGTCCGCGCAATTTTATCCGGCTCAAGTTTCTTTAATCCAATATACACGCCCACGCCCGAGGCCGCCCATCCGGCAATCAAGACCTGAGTGCTTAACACGCCCTCGCTGATGTGCATTTAATTATTTACCGCCTTTCGCCTTCTTAATAAAATTATCGCCGCGATATTAAATAACAGGCTCACGCCCAACACAGCCCGAATATAAATATCTTGCTGCGAGATTAAATTATTATTATTTAAATTATTATTTAAATTTTGCGTGACGTTAATTTTTGCCTCGGCTCTGTGACCTTGATTGTCGCTCACGACAACGCGCCACTGGCCTTGCTGATCAGGCACAAAGGCAACGCGGCCAAGCTCGTCAGTCCGCATGGTCTGGAACGCAATTTTATCATCGCGCGGCGAATAAATCTTAGCTTCGCAATAGCTCATTAACTCACCGTCTGAATACAAAAATTCAAGCGCTGCGGCCTTTAACTCAACTTCGCGCCAGCCCGTGCCGTGCGCATAAGCAAAATTATTTAAGCTAAAAATTATTAAAGCTATTAACGCTGAAATTTTTTTAAGCATTTAATTATTTAATTTCAAATAATAAAAATGCGCGTAAAGTCAAAGCGTCGTACTCGCCGTCTTTGCCCGGCAGATCGCCCTGATAAGCTCTTACACCCCAGAACCCCGGCGCAGTGATCTTGATATGCGCTTCGCCGTTCTCAGCCTCTGTATAGTACGCATAAGTATTTTCATACTCGGTGACAAAGCCGTCGTAAGTCGCCCATACCGGCCCGGTATAAGGCTGCCCGTTCAATAAAATCTTCACGTTAAAAAATTCGCCGACTTTAACATCAGCCGGATTGTCCAACGGAATTATCTCTAACGGCTGATTTAAAACTGCTTTAAATTTCTCGTCGCCGTGCTTAGCGTTATATATTGCCTTTGCATATTTA
>JAFUXM010000178.1 GCA_017470785.1 Synergistaceae bacterium | reverse complement strand
CCACCGGGCGTATCGCCGCTTTCAACATCGCCCGAACCCGGGGCATCGCTTGAACCCGGAACATCGCTTGAACCCGGGGTTACGCTGCCGCTCGCTGTGCCTGCATCAACTGACACAACGTCAACCTGAATTGCAAAGTACGCTGCATCCGTACTCACTGTCTTAGCATCGCTGCTGGCGACTAAGTCAGCCGATAAGATTATCGTGTATGTACCCTCGATGCCGTCAATAGCGAACTTCTTAGAAGTTACTTCAATCGAGCCGCCATCTTCATCAGTCACTGCGATAACTGCGTTGTCAGTGCTGACTGTGATCTCAAAGCTGGCTAACTGGTCGCTGCTCACGCTGAAGACTACCGGCGCTGTCGTCCATAACGCGTCTGTTGCTGCCTTATCCTGGCTGGCCGCGTACTTGGTACCAGCGGCAACTCTCAGTGTCGCGCCGTTCGAACCCACTAAGTCTATTGAGTCGGCCTTCAAATTATAAACCTCTGCCGTCGTCGTCTCCGAGCTTTCGGAACCCGAACTCGAGCTTGAGTCAGCGGAAGTTACAAACTTCATCATGAACTCAACCATGTACGGATAGCCTTGTGTCAATAATGCCGGAACTGTTACATCCTTCTCTGCTGCAGCTGCTGTGGCCGAGACTGCGCTGGTCGGTGCGGTCGTGTCACCGGATGATACGAAGATCATACGAACTTTTGCTGTACCAAGTTTGGCTAAGTCGCTGTTGAACGTGAAGCCATTCGTGGCGTTGACAGGCGTTCCGATAACTTCGCCCTTCTTATCAAACGATGCGATCTCAGCGCGCATCAGAACTGTCACTCTCTCAGTGCCGGCAGCGGTATCCATAACCTTACCTTTAAGAACTTTAATCGGAAGGACAGTATCAGCTGACGGGTCTGCCGTGACCTTCACGATCATCGGGTCGCCACTTTCGCCTGCTGCGCCGTTCTTATTAGCGATCGGGTAGATAGCCTTCCCAGCGGTCCAATTGATCTGGCCGTCCCCGCTCAAGAACACATTAAGATATTTAGCTAATTCCGAAGTGCTGGAACTTGCACCATCTGCTATAAGCTCGAATGCCGCGACTGCTGTGAGCGCCGGTGTTGTCTCGACGGCAGATGCCCACGTCTCTAACACGTCTGCAGCAGCATCCGCATTCTCTGCCATTGCTGTGAAGAAGGATGCAGTGCTATTATTCTTTGCCCAAGTCGTCGAGGCAAGATAGCTCATGAATGCGGTAAGTCCGTCCTTCTGTTCCGCGGTTGAGGGCATTGACAGGCCTTTGAGGGCTGCGATACTCTTCAATGCATCGGGCGTGGCTTTCCTTATGGCGGCCGTGTTGCCGAGGGTGGCCTTGTAGCTGTCGATGACAGCGGCCTTAATGAGTTTGGCTGCATCCGCATCCCAATCGGAGCCCGTCTTTCTTTTATCGATGTCTTTGAAGCTAATCGTCACTTTGCCTGTAACCTGGTCGGCCTCGTCGGCTGTGGTTTCCAAAACGTTGTCGATGAGTGCTACGGTCTTACTATTCAGCTGTACCTCGGTCCATCCATCGCCGGCCGTGCCGCCTGCTGCTGTCCACACACTCACCATGGCGGTTAAAAACGCCGTGCCGGCCGGGTCGGTCGTGCCGGCCTCGGTTTCCGGGTCGGTCGTGCCGGCCTCGTCGGCCGGGGGTGTATTTGTGTATATAATTTCAATTATGTCAGCGTCAGCAGACACCTTGATGGTTTCAGCCTCGGTTTCCGGGCCGGCCGTGCCGGCCTCGGTCAAATAGGCATACAATTTTCCGTCAGCAAGCTTGAAGTTAACCTCGGCGGCATCGTCGGCCGCGGCGGCATCGTCGGCCGCGGCGGTCGCGGTATAGTGCACTAAAGTACCCTCTATACCAGCTAACGTAACTGTGGGCGCGCCGCCCTCGGGCGTCGTCTTGAAGCTAATCGTCATCACTTGGTGCAGCATGCCTGTGCCAAACGGGCTGCCCTCTATCGGCCCTGCAAAATCTGTCGCCGAATTAAGCACTTCACTGGCATTCTTCGACACAGCAATTACTTTCTCGGCTGCTCCGGCGATCTCCTCGGCTGCTTTAGCTGCCTCTTTCGCGTCGGCCGCATCGGGCGCTTCATACGCAGCGTACGGTGTCAAGTTCGTGAATGACGGCGAATACGTCTTTGTAGCCGCTTCGGTGCCGACTTGCTGGTTGCCGTCGGTCACTGTTGCGCCGCTCTCGGGCGTGAATGACACGTCAACGCTGAGGTTGGCACCGCTGCCGTAAGATCCAGCTATCGCGCTGCCCGCGAACAGGCTTATTGCCAGTAACGCAAGCAGCAATTTCTTTACGCTTTTTGTAATCATGATAAAAATCTCTACCTCCTAAATGTGTGCAGTGAAATTAAAAAATCAACGCGTGTTACCTCGTGAACTTTCCCTCAAAATTTATAAATAAATAAATTCTCGGGCGGGTTAGTGAAATTAACTTTGCATTATCAACCCCTTTCGTAATTAAAAGCCAGTACGACGACGGCAGCGATTTTAATTTTTTCAATTTGACGGCAATTTTGATCGAGCAATTTAATAATATTGCTTGTCTTTAACTCCGCCGCCTTCGCCGTGCACGTCAACGCAAGCGCAATTAACCGAGCCTGCAATAATAACAAGCTTGGCTGATTTACGCCATGCGCAAATAAATCCGCCGTTAAATTTTCAACCGGCGAACCTAAACGATAATTAGAACTTGAATTTGGATAATGATAATAAAGGTAATTAGAATTAAGATCTGAGCTTGTTAGATTAGCCCAGCGTAAGTATTGAGCAACGGTGCATGAATTGTGACCGGACGCAATGCTCCCCGCATACCGCATACCGCATACCGCATACCGCATACCGCATACCGCATACCGCATACCATTGTATCACATTT
>JAFUXM010000177.1 GCA_017470785.1 Synergistaceae bacterium | reverse complement strand
TACCATTTCATAAAAATTCCAAGAAACTTTGTGTTTTAAATCAATTTATAAATTTGTTGAGAGCCGCAAGCATTTTTGTGCGCTCTGACGGGGTTATATTTAAATTTAATTAAGGAGGTTTCTCTCATGAAACACACTGTAAAGCTTTTAGTCGCGCTTGCGGTCTTGATTTTCGGAACTGCCGCGTTTGCCGCAGTTTACGATCAGGATTTTACGCTGATGAATAATACCGGCGATACAATCGTCAGCATTTACTTGAGCCCGACGAGAGCAAACAAATGGAGGGCGGAGGACGAGCTCGGGAATTACGTTCTTAAACCTGGCTATGAAGTTGATATTAACTTCAGCCCGTGGGACGAAGCCCGTTACTGGGATATTCGCGCTGAGTTCGACGACGGCACGTACGCCGAGTGGTACAATTTCGACCTGTTCAGAATTTCGCGAATAACGCTCAACAGGAACGGCAAGGCAGTTTACGAGTAAAGTTTAATTAAAGCTTGCGGCAGTAAGATTGGAGGATGTTAATCTTGAAAAGTAAATTGTTAATTGCTGTCATAATTCTTGTTATTGGAGCTGGTGCGGCGTTTGCGGCGTCGATTAGCGGCAAGCCCATGACCGCAGTCGATGATGTAATTGCGGCTACGGGGGTTAATCCGGCGTTAAAGAAGGACTCGCTGCTTTACGTCACGCACGACAAAAGCACAGGCAAAGTCGAGTTTAAATATGCCCGTTTCGGCGATGATTACAAGCTTGACACGGCTGATAAGACTTTATTGAGTAAAAGCACGTCGATTAAGGAGTTCAAAATCAGCGGCTTATATCCGGCCGTCTCGAAGAATTATGTAAACTCTACTGTACCGCCGGCGATAGTCATGACGGAGCATTTACCGGTGAACAGTTACGAGTATAAACTAAATCTATTTCAGCTCACAAAAACTAACAATACTGTCGCAATGACTGAGAAGACCAGCGTCAAGAGCGGCAACACGCAGGTAGTTTATTATGACAATAAGGACATCAGCGCGCTCAAGGGCGGAATTTTCGCAAGCGGCAGCAACCGTGAGATATTTGCGGCTCTCCAGTGGAATGAAGCAGTTTCGACACTTCCGTTAAATCTTGATTTATTCAGCGTCGCTCAGGGCGGAAGCGAGATGAAATGGGAGAAAGCGCTGGTGATAGCGAACGATACCTACAACAGTGGCTGTAGAATTGCGAAGATGGCCGTCGGTGACTTTAACGGCGACGGTTACGCTAATGAAATCGCCGTGTTGACTAATATACCTGACATGTGGAAATTCTATTTATATATCTATCAGGTGAACTGGAAAGGCACTGCTATTGATGTGACGACGCTTGTCAATGCAAAAGAAGTTTACTCTCACGCAATCGACAAAAGCTATAACACACAGCGCGACCTCTGGTTTTTAAGGGCGGCAGGCGATATTGCAATGGCTGATTTTAACGGCGACGGGAGACAGGAAATTGCAGTAGTATATAAAGGCCATAACGAGGATTTGCCAAGCGGCCTGGACTCGGCACTGCCCAATACTGTAGGGCCTGTTTACGTCAAATTATACCAGTACAGCGCTACGAGAAACGACAAGCTCATCGAGAGCAAGAGCGCCGCTAAGAAGAGTTTCACGTCTTATACAAGACACAAGACTTATAAAGATCTCATGGTATTAAGCGACATTGGCGACATTAAGGCCGTAGCTGCTTACGTTGACGGTGACTGTAAGTCTG
>JAFUXM010000176.1 GCA_017470785.1 Synergistaceae bacterium | reverse complement strand
CATTGCGCTTTTTATTTTAGCGCTGGTACTGAGCTTCGTTAAGCCGATCGAGACGCATCATCAGTATTTACTTGGCATGTGGATACTCTGGATTTTAGCTGCCACGGCTATGCTGCTTTACATGAAGATTAAGACTTTCGGAGCGCATCTGTACGTCAAGCCCGACGAGGTTGAATTTGAGACCGGAATTTTAAACAGAAAGTCGGTCGAGATAAGCTACAAAAATCTTCGCACTGTTATAGTCACGCAGACTTTAGCGCAGCGCTTGCTTAACATCGGCAATATATCGATTGCATCATCGGGAACTGACGGCATGGAGATCGTAGCGCCGAATATGCCCAGCCCTAACGAGATCAGAGACGAGATACAGGCCAATGAGCGCGCACCGCGCAACGCTGCTAAAGCTGAAGAGCCGGCAGCTGCGCCTCAACAGGCCGAGTAATTATTTTTTTTTAATTAAATAAAATTATTAAGTTGTGATAAAACGCCGCTAGCTATATAAAAGCTTGCGGCGTTTTGTTTAGCTAAAATTAATTTAACGTCAGGGGGATTTTAAATTATGGCTGAGATAGATATTAATTTTGAATTGAACAGACTAATTGATTTTGCGCTCGCGAATAATTTAATTGAGCATGAGGACGTGACGTGGGCGGCGAATAATTTAATCGGCGAACTGGGACTAAATAATTTTGAGCGCTTGAGCTTGGAACATGATAATAATTTAAATTTAAATTCACCGGATGAGATATTAAATAAAATTCTGGACTGGGCGGCGGCTAATAATTTAGTTGAGGACACGATGACGCAGCGTGACTTATTGGACACGCGCTTAATGGGACTGCTGACGCCAAGGCCGTCGGACGTTATCAACGAGTTTGAAAAATTATATAAATCATCGCCGGAAGATGCGACTGATTATTTTTATAAATTAGGCGTGACGTCAAATTATATCCGCGCTGCCCGCACGGCAAAAAATATAGTCTGGAAGTCTAAGACTGAGTTCGGCGAGCTTGACATCACTATTAATATATCTAAGCCTGAAAAAGACCCGAGAGATATTGCCAAGGCCGGGCAAGTTAAAGCATCAGGTTATCCTAAGTGTTTATTATGCCGCGAGAACGAGGGCTTTTACGGCCATATAAACCATCCGGCAAGGCAGAATATCCGGCTTGTGCCGCTGAATTTAAGAGCTGAGAACTGGTACATGCAGTACTCGCCGTACAGCTATTATAACGAGCATTGCATCGTGTTATGCGAAGAGCATAGGCCAATGAAGATCGCCCGTGAGACGTTCGAGAATTTATTAAAATTTATAGAAATTTTTCCGCATTATTTTATCGGGTCTAACGCTGACCTGCCGATAGTCGGCGGGTCGATATTATCGCATGATCACTATCAAGGCGGCCGTTATAAATTTGCAATGGACGCTGCGCCGTTTGAAAAAAATTATGACTTTTACGGGCTCGAGGCCGGACGCATTAAATGGCCGATGTCGGCAATAAGATTAAGGGCTGACCATGAGCATAGAAATATTTTAATCAACACGGCCTGCGAGATTTTAGACGCATGGCGTGAGTACAGCGATCCGAGCGTGAATATATTTGCGTACACCGGCGGCGTGCCGCATAACACTATTACGCCCATAGCGCGGCGCACCGGCAAATTATACGAGCTTGATTTAGTGCTGAGAAATAATTTAACAAGTTCTGAACATCCGCTGGGAATATTCCATCCGCATGAGGAAGTGCATCACATCAAGAAGGAAAATATAGGCTTGATAGAAGTTATGGGACTTGCTGTATTACCGGCGCGGCTTAAAAATTCGCTTGAGAAAATTTGTGAGGTCTGGGCGCAGGGCTGCGCGGACTTGAGCGGCTTTGACGAGCTGAAAATTCATAACGACTGGTATAAATCTCTGCGTGATAAATATAAAGATAAAAATTTGCAGGGCGATAGTTTAAAGGCCATGATACGCGCTGAGGTCGGCCATGTGTTCGCGCAGGTCTTGACGCACAGCGGCGTGTTTAAGCGCAATGAAGCCGGGTTCGCCGCGTTCGACAGATTTGTTGCCAGCCTGAAGAAGTAAGGAGTTAATCATGCCGACGCTAAACTGGCTGGGCAAAGATAAGATTGTAACGCATATAAATAAAATTCCGTTTCACGTGCTAAATCACAAATATAAATTTAGCGCTAAGAGCGGCACGCTGTTTGATGATGAGATTAATAATGATAACGCAAGCGGCAATAAAATTATTCACGGCGATAATTTAATTGCGCTTAAGTCTTTATTGCTTGAGTATGAAAATAAAATTAAGTGCATCTATATCGACCCGCCGTATAACACCGGCAACGAGAACTGGGTCTATAACGATAACGTCAACGATCCAAGATTTAAAAAATGGCTCGGTGAAGTTGTGGGTAAAGAAGGCGAGGACTTAACGCGTCATGATAAATGGCTCTGCATGATGTACCCAAGATTGCAATTATTAAAAAGATTGCTAAGCGACGACGGCGCAATTTTTATAAGTATTGATGACAACGAGCAGGCAAATTTAAAATTAATCTGCGATGAGATTTTTGGCGTGCGGAATTTTATTAGTAATATCATCTGGGAGAAAAAATATTCGCCGCAGAATGATGCTAAATATTTATCAGACAGTCATGATTTTATAATTGCCTATGCAAAGAATAAAGAACTTTGGCGGCCTAACTTGCTGCCGCGGACTGCTGAGATGGACGCAAGATATAAAAATCCTGACAACGATCCGCGCGGCGTTTGGAAGGCTGATAATTTATCAGTGAAAACTTACAGCGCAAAAGATGATTATCCAATTACTGTGCCAAGCGGCAGGGTTGTAAATCCACCTGCCGGTTCATGCTGGAGAGTATCACAGGAGAAATTTGCTGAGATGGTCGCTGATAATAGAATTTGGTTTGGTAAAGACGGAAACAACGTGCCGAGCATCAAAAGATTTTTATCTGAAGTCAAGCAAGGCAGCGTATCAAAAACAATTTGGAAACGTGATGAAGTCGGCGACAATCAAGACGCTAAACGCGAGGTCAAAAAATTTGACGTCCTGTTCGAGACGCCCAAGCCGACGCAATTAATTCAAAAAATTTTGCAGCTTGCGACTAATCCCGACTCAATAATTCTCGACAGCTTTGCAGGCAGCGGCACGACTGCGCACGCGGTGCTGAATTTAAATCAGCAGGACGGCGGCAAGCGCAAATTTATCTTGATTGAGCTTGAAGATTACGCGGATAATATAACGGCTGAGCGAGTGAAGCGCGTCATGCAGGGCTATAGTAACGTTGACGGCACGGGCGGCAGCTTTGACTTTTATGAAGTCGGCGAGCCGATCATGATTGATAATATGTTAAATAAAAATTTGCAGCTTGAGCAAATTTATAAATATATTTGGTTCAGCGAGACGCGCACGCAATATAAGCAGCAAACTCAAAAATATTATTTAGGCAATCATGACGGCGCGGCAATTTATTTTTATTATGAGCCTGATAGCATAACATGCTTGGACTTTGATTTCTTGAGCAAATATATATTCACTCGGGCTGAGCGTTATATAATTTATGCAAATACATGTGCGCTCGGCGATGAATTTATGCGCAAATATTTTATAGAATTTAAGAAAATCCCGAGCGATATTATGAAGACTTGGAGCGATGATTAAAATTATGGAGCTAAAGGACTATCAGCAGGCCGCGCTTGATAATTTGCAGAGATTTTTAGATGCGGTCGATGCGAAGAAAAGTTTGCGGGCGGCGTATGAATATTTTTGGGCATCACAGGATGCAGAGGCCGATCCGCCGTATCAGGACGTTATAACCGGAGTGCCGCGGGTGTGCTTCAAAATTCCGACGGGCGGCGGCAAGACGTTTATCGCTGCGGCGAGCTTGAAAATTTTATGCAGTTACGTCAAGCTGAATAAAAATAAGCTTGTTGTATGGCTTGTGCCGTCGGACGCTATATTAACCCAGACGCTGAACAATCTTAAAAATCCTGAGCACGCATATCGGGCGCGGCTTGATAAAGATTTTAACTGCGGCGTGAGGGTCTACAGCAAGGATGATTTATTAGGCGGTGCGGAGTTCTCGCCTCAGAGCATCGCGTCGAATTTGTCTGTTTTGATATTGAGCTATGACTCGTTCAGCGGCAGCAAGCGCAAAGAATGGCTGCGGTCATACAGGGACAACGGAACTTTATTAAAATTTGAGCCGTATATAAAAGATGATGAGCTGCTTGAAGATGCGGACAGGCTGTCGCTGGTGCAGATCATCAGGCATTATAAACCCGTTATCATAGTTGATGAGAGCCATCACACCGGCACGCCGCTGCGTCAAGAGATGCTAGCGAATTTTAATCCAAGCTTTATATTGGACTTGACTGCGACGCCGCGCGATGATGCGAACATAATTTACTATGCGCCGGCTGCTGAACTTAAACAAGCGGCGATGGTGAAGCTGCCGGTGATCGTGTATAACCGCCGGTCACGGGCTGACGTCATAGCATCGGCTGTAATATTCCGCGATGTCTTGGAGAGCAGAGGGCAAGCTGAGGGCGTGAGGCCGATAGTTTTATTTCAGGCTGAGAGCAAAGGCCGCGAGGACCGCGCGACGTTTGATAAAGTCAAAGAAGATTTAATTAAGCGCGGCGTTCCGGCTGATGCAATCGCAATTAAGACTGCGAATATTAATGAACTTAAGGGCGTTGACCTGATGAGCCGTGACTGCAAAATAAAATATATTATCACGATTAATGCGTTAAAAGAGGGCTGGGACTGTCCGTTTGCGTATATCTTAGCATCGCTGGCTGACCGTAAATCGCGCGTTGACGTTGAGCAGATCTTAGGCAGAATTTTACGCCGGCCTTTCACTAAAAATTTCCGCGATAAATTATTGAACATGTGCTACGTGTTCACTGCGTCAGAGGATTTTCACGCGGCGCTTAAAGACATAGTAGCAGGCTTGAACTCAGCCGGTTTCTCGGAGCATGAGCTTCGCGCCGCCGTGAATGATGAAGCTGTGAGTGATGAGCGCGTAAGTGAGCTTGAGCCAGAGCCAGTGAGTGAGGCCGCGAGTGATGAGATTGTTAGCGTTGAGCCTGAGCCAGTGAATGATGAAGCCGTGAATGAGCTTGAAACTGTGAGCGTAAATAATATAATCAGCGTTGCTAATAGGCTCGGCGTTGCCTATGACGATAATTTTAATTTGGCAGTGCAGGACTTCGGCCAATCGGCCTCAAGTTTAAGAGCAGGCGGCGGCAAGACGTACGCGTTTAAGATTAAGCCGCGGTTTCAAGCCGATGCTGAAAAAATTTTGCTGCCCCAGTTCTTTATCAGGATACCGGGCAATATTTTTGGTAATGAGAACTACGAGCTGATAAGCCGCGAGAATTTATGCGTCGGCTTTTCGCTTGAACTTCAGGATGCGAATGTTGACTTCGGCAGCATAAACTATCAGTTATATAAGGTCGATATAGACGAAGATACGGACGTGCCGCAGTATAAAGTGTTGAGCGAACTCGACAGCAAGGCGTTTATTAAATACTTTGACGGCATGGACATTAATTCTAAACGCAAGGCTTGCGCAAAGGCTATTATTAATGCTGTTTATAATGATAAGCATAATATTATATTGAAAAGGCTCGTGGATGCGCCGCAGCTGCAAAGGTATCTTGAGCGCATAACGGCTGGCTTTGACGCTGACAGAATATACGATGCTGTAAATAATTCTCAGGCGTACGCAGCGTTGATAGAGCGCAAGATAGATACGCTGCTTGCCGAGTACGCGAAGAAAAATTTTGACAGCAAGCGCGATATTAACCAGATATTAGTTAAGCCGAGTTATAAGCTGCCAAGCTTTATATCGCCTGCTAAAAATATAAATGATATAGCGAACTCGCTGTACGAGGCCGAAGAGGACATGAATAATTTTGAGCAGAAACTCGCGGCGAGTTTAGCTTCGCTTGATAATATAGCTTGGTGGCACAAGAACAGAGTGAGAGACAGCGGATTTTATTTAAACGGGTTTTTAAATCACTATCCCGACTTCATAGCCAAGACTAAAAATAATAATATATTAATAATCGAGACGAAGGGCGGCCATTTGGACAATCTGGACTCGAAATTAAAGCTTGAGCTCGGCAAGCGGTGGGAAGTTATGGCCGGCGGCAGCTATAAATATTTCATGGTCTTTGACGATGACAGCAGCCTTAACGACGCCGTGAATTTCAATGAGTTCATGAGCAAGGCGAAATATTTTTAAAATTTCTATAACAGGAGGCGTTGATGCAAAGATGTTTAAAATAAATAATTTGACCTTGCCGGACGTAGGCTTCGGCACGTATAAAGTTGATGAGCAAGAAATTATATTAAACGCAATCAAGAGCGGCTATATATATTTCGATACGGCGTCGTTTTACGGCAATGAAAATATTTTAGCTAAGGCCATAAGTCAAAGCGGACTTAAGCGCAGTGATTTTATTATTGCGTCGAAGCTATGGCGCGATGAGATGGGCTATGATAACGCAATTCAGGCCGTGAATAAATCGTTAAATAATTTAAATATTGATTATATAGATATTTATTTTATACACTGGCCAAGTCAGGATGATAAATTAAATATCGATACGTGGCGCGGGCTTGAAGCGTGTCATAAATCCGGCAAGATAAAAGCTCTTGGCCTGAGTAATTTCCTGCCGCATCACACTGAGCCGTTATTAAAAAATATATTAACGCGGTTTGGAATATTGCCGGCCATAGCGCAGCTTGAGTTTCACCCGGGCTATACGCAGGAGTGTGCGGTGAGATATTTTAGTGAGCATAATATGTTAGTGCAGGCGTGGTCGCCGCTTGGCCGAGGCCGCGTTGTGAATGATGAATTAATTTTAAGCTTAGCTAATAAATATCACGTGTCGCCGCAGCAGATTTGTTTAAAATTTGCATTGCAGAAAGGCGTTATGCCGCTTGCTAAGTCCTCAAGTCCTGAAAGAATGCGTGAGAATTTGGATTTAAATAATTTTAAATTAAGTCATGAAGATATGCTGCGCATTGATACGATGCCGCCGCTTGGCTGGTCAGGGCTGCATCCGGATCGCGAGCGCGTTAATATTTAAAATTAAAAATTAAAATGGCCTGAGTGATAAGCTCAGGCCGTTTTTTTAATTAAAAATAAAATTTAAAAATTTAAGCGTTTTAAAATTTCGCGGAGCTCGCGTATTCTTGCATATTTAAATAATCCTGCGCCTGTTAAAGCCCATACTATCAAGCATATATAAGACTCGAGCCTTAATGAGCTGCCGATGCCCGGGATAGGAATTAATAATAATGCGGCGAAAATAAATGCGAATGCGAAGCCGAGCGTGCCTAAGAATACGCCGGCGCGTTCGCTTTGATTGCCGCTCTTAAGAGCATTGAGCGAAAATTTGCGTGCTGCAAGTGACGTGTAGCCGTATGCAATAGCCGCGCCCATTGATGACATGTCAACTACCCAGCTTAATACAGACCGGCCTAAAAATACTGAGAGCATGGATATTAAAGTTATAAATATTACAGCGTTGACCGGAGCGCCGCGCTTATTGACTTTTGCGAACAGCCCGGGCAGCACGTCCTCTTTTGCGAGGGCGCATAATAAATTGCTCGTGACTATATAGAAGCCTAATATGCCGGTGATGATAGCTGACGCAGCAGCTATGCTTAATATAGCGAGGCCGATATTGCCTAAAATTTCCCATGCTGCATAGAAAGTCGGTATAGCTATAATTCTGTGCAGATTAGGCAAGTCATCCATGTACTCAACCCAGTTTGAATACCCGTCCGGTAAAATCGATGCGGCCATTAGAATTAAAAGTCCGTAGGCAAGACCGCCGCATAGTATTGCCGAGTCCATTATGACTTTATGCTTATTTGATTTTTTATCAAGCTTAAATTTATTTAATAAATGCGGCACTGTATCAAAGCCGACGAATGCCCACGGCGACATGGCAACGACTGAGAATATGCCTGACAATACGCCGGTGAAATTTATTGTCCCGCCCTTAGCGTAAAAGAACGGGCTGAAGTTAGCCGCATGGACTTTAGGACTTGACACGGCGGCTATTAACATCGCGAGCATAGCAAGACCTAATGAGACAGCAAATACTGTTTGAATTACAGCTGCAAATTTTATTTTGCGCGTTGTGATAAATGCGCAGATTAAAAGCAGTGCGCATGAGAGTAATATCTCGTTGGAGTAAATATTATAGCCTGCGAGTTTATAATGCAGCCCTGATTGAAATGTAGCCCTGAATAATATGCGCATAAAATAAGTCATGGCCGTAGCATTTTGCGGAATTATTGCAAGATATGCAAGGCACAGCGTCCAAGCGCAGGCAAACGCGTGCCCTTCACCGAACGCCATTCTTGTCCAAGCGTAAGGGCCGAGTTCCGACGGAATTTTAGTTATCATGTTGAAGTAATTGCAGGATAAGACGAGCATAATAAACGCGGCGATCTCGATTGCGATTAGAGACCCCAACGGCCCGGCGTTCTTTAGGAAGAGTGAAGGCATCACGAATGCGCCCCAGCCTATCACGCACCCGAATGCTATCGCCCACACGTTGAGCGCCGATAAAGTATTTGCTTTCCCGTCTTGTTCTTGCTCCTGCTTAAAAATGCTGAAACTTAAATGCATATTCGAGCCTCCAAGCTTAATGCTAAAATTTAATTTATAATATATTAAATTAAAATTAAAAATTTTTAAATTATTAAAATTAAAATTAAATTCTTGCTTAAATTTGGAAAGGGGACAGACAGGGAGCAATGAACTGGACATTAGAGGCCGTCGCGCTTCCGTTCTTATTTGTGTTAATCGCCGCGCTGTCCAGCCGGTATGCTATCAAGGCCGAGGCCAATCATAGATTTTTGGTTTTGACCCGTTCTGTCTTTATTGCAGCTGTCTTAGAGCTTGTGTTGATTTTAAGGCCGAATAACGCTGCGCTTTTAATTGCGTCGCACGCTCTCGATATGCTTTGCGCCTGCGAGCTTGCCCGTTACGCGATAGTGTCGCTCAAGGGCTTTGAGGGCAGATTTAAAAATTTAAATAAAATAATTTTATTCACGGGCTGGGCGATGTTATTAATAAATTTATTGCTGAACGGCGGCGATATATTTATCGAGACGTCTATACGCTCGGCTTTTGCGATGTTCTTTTTAATTGAGGCGATAGCGGCGCAGCTGTTCCTGCAGAAAAACAGCGGCCAGTTTATCGTTATGTCAATGGTATATTTCATGCTGCTTGATGCTTTCATAGCGCAATATTTATTTTTCTCAAATATTTTATTTGTCTATGCAGCGGCAACTTTAATGTTATTCGTAGCGTTCTTTTATCTTGAGGCGCCGATTTATAGATCGTTAATAAGCTCTGAGGCTAAGATCGAGGCAGCGCGTATTGCATCGCTTGAGTCGGCGCGTAAGGCCAACGCAGCTAATAGAGCCAAGAGCGATTTCTTAGCTAACACGTCACATGAAATCCGCACGCCCATGAATGCGATTTTAGGAATGAACGAATTAATTTTGCGTGAGTGCCGCGATGAAGACGTGCGTAAGGCAGCTCATAGCATACGCAAGTCCGGCAAGAGGCTTTTAGATATTATTAATAATATACTCGATATTTCTAAGATAGAATCAGGCAAGATGGAAATTTTTGAGTCTGACTATCACTTTGTAGAATTAATAAACGACTGTGAAGATAGCTTAGTCGAGGACATACGCGATAAAGATTTGAAATTAAATTTCACGCTTGATGACAACATGCCCGAGCATCTGCACGGCGACGACACGCATTTAAGGCAGGTCATTATGAACTTGCTTGACAACGCAGTTAAATACACTGAGCACGGCGAGATAAATCTGCGCGTCTCGTGGCGTCAAGAGTCGCAGCACTTTATAAATTTAAGCATTTTAGTTGCAGATACAGGCATCGGGATGCACGACGAAGATTTAGATAAATTATTTAATTATTTCAGCCGCGTGAACATGAACGAGACGCAGACTGTTTACGGCGTCGGCTTGGGGCTGATGCTTACACGCAGACTTTTAGAGCTTATGAGCGGCACGATAAGCGTCGCAAGTATTTACGGCAAAGGCACGAACTTTACTGTCGAGATACCGCAGATGCTGGCGCAGGACGGTGTAAATCTCACTGTTAAAGACTACAGAGATTATAGAACTTCGCGGAATAATTTGAATAATAATTTGAATAAAGCAAATAATGAGAAGCGCTCGCTGGCTGACGCAAGGATTTTAATCGTTGACGATACGCCGGTCAATCTTGTAGTAGCTAAGGGCATGTTGAAAGATACGCACGCGCATATTGATACGGCGGAGAGCGGCGAAGACGCGTTAAAGCTTTTAAGCGTGAATAAATATAATATTATATTCTTAGATCACATGATGCCCGGGCTTGACGGCATCGAGACGTTAAATCAAGCTAAAGATCTTGCGGCGAAGGGCGAGAGCGCGTCAGCCGATGCAGTGTATATAGCGCTCACGGCCAAGGCTGCCTCAGCCGAAGAGTATATAAATTTAGGCTTTGATAATTACTTGGCCAAGCCGTTTAATTCTAAAAAAATGCTTGAGCTTTTAGAGCAGTATATTTAAAAATTAAAAAGCCGGAGCATTAAAGCTCCGGCTGAGTTTTAATTAAAATTATTATAAATAATTATTAATATCAATTCCGACAATTCTTGAAAGCCCAGGCTCGACCATTGTAACGCCGTAAATTAAATCCGCCCGCTCCATCGTAGTGCGCCGGTGAGTCATGACGATTATCTGCATTGACCGCGAATATTCTTTAGCTAAGTCCGCAAATCTGATTAAATTATACTCGTCTAAAGCTGCATCGACTTCATCCAACACGGCCATCGGCACTTTCGCGACTTCAAGAGCTGCGAACAGCTGCGCTATAGCAGTTAAGGACTGCTCGCCGCCGGATAATTGCGATATGTTCTGCAGCTTCTTCCCGGGCGGCCTTGCGTAGATCTCAACGCCCCTGTCCCAAATATTATCGCCGTCCTGCAAAATCAATCTCGCCTCGCCGCCGGCAAATAAGCGCTGGAACAACGCGTTAAACTTCGCGTCGATTTCTCGCATGGCACGAGTAAAAGTCTCTTCAACCTGAGTGTCAGCCTCGTTAATTAAATTTCTTAACTCGTTAGACCCGTTCTCTACGTCATTAAGCTGATCAGTTAAAAAATCTATGCGCTCCGTAAGCGACATGTCCTCGCTGAGTGCGCCTAAATTATAATTGCCTAACTGCTTTAATTCCCGCTCAAGCTTTCTCAGTGACGAAGTCAGCGTCCGGCCGCCCTCAACTTCACGCGCAAGCTCTTTATCATATTTATATTTCTCGTCCCATAATTCAGTCAGCTGCTCGCGCTCCGCAGCTAAGCTATTCAGCTTCTCGCTTAAGCTGTCGATCTCGCTGCGCCGCGTTAATACAGCCGCATCCGCCCGGCCTGACCGCGCGTTCAATCTCTCAAGCCTCACCCGCTCATGCTGCATCGCCGCCTGCGCAGTGCTTACTTTTAAATTTAAATTTTGCCGCTCGTTATAAATTCTCTTGCGCTCGCCGCCTAAATTCTTTAATAACTCGCGCTTCAAGCTCTCTTCACGATTAATCGCGTCAAGTTCTTCATTAATATTTTTAAGCTTTAAATTTAAATTATCAAGCTCCCGTGCAGCTCGCTTCTCAGCATCACGCGAAGTCTTTAATCTTTCTTCAGCAAGTTCTAATGCAGCACGCAGCGGCCTTAAAATTATCTCCGGCTCCGCTCCGCCTTCAAGACCAGCAAGCTCACTTAAATTTAATATCTCGCTCTCAAGCTCATTGCTCCGCTCCAACGCAATTTTTAATTCACGCTCAAGATCAATAATTTTACTTTCAGCACTCTTCCCGTCTTTCTCTAAATTTTTAACGGCATTATTTATATTATTCAGCCTGCGCTCAGCATCTAAAATTAAATTATTTAAATTACCGCGCTTTGAATTTAAATCCTCAAGCTTGGCCAATAAATCTTTCTCGCTTAGCTCAAGCCCATTAAAAATTTTTTCAAGCTTAATAAAATTATTTTTTAAATTATTTAACTCGCTCTGAGCTTGAGCTATCTGACCTTGAATAATTACAGCGCTGCCGCGCTGTCTAATATTGCCGCCGCTGACAGTGCCGGCCGGCGCAAATACCTCGCCCTCAAGCGTCACAATGGGAAACCTCGCGCCGTTTCTCACTAAATCGCTGCCAAGTTTATAACTTTCAACTATTAATAAATCGCCCATGATATGCTCTACCGCAGGCTGCCACGGGTCTTTAACTTCTATTAAGTCCATCAGCCATGCCGCATAATTATTTAATTTACTTAAATTTAATTTATAATCAATATCGCGCGGCCTCGCTCTGTCCAAAGGCAAATACGTAACGCGGCCGCCTTTACGCTGCTTCAAAAATTCTATGCCCTCTTGAGCCTCATCAAAATTTTTTGCCAGCAGCCACGCCTGCCTCGCGCCTAAAAACGCCTCGAGCGCAAGCGCAATATTTACTTTTAAATCGCTTTTAAATTTAAATACTTCTGCAACCGTGACAGGCCGCGACTTAATTAAATTTTTACGCGACGCATCAAGCAAAATTCTGACCGGCTCAGGATACGCCGCGCTCTCCAAACTATCGTTCAATAAATCTATATCACTCTCGCGCCTTGCAATATCACGCTTAATTTTATTCAGCTCAGCGCCCTTAGCCTTCAGCTCTAAACTAACTTCTTTATACTTTAAATTAACATTATTAAATTCTAAATCCAAGCTCTCAAGCTCGCCCTTTAATTTTGCCAGCGCAGTCTCGCTCTCTGCCCTGCTGCTAAATAAATTATTCAGCTCTTCTTGACTTGTCTGCCTCGCAAGCTTCATAGCGGCTAAATTCGCCTCAGCACTCGAACAAAATAATTGCCGCTCAGCCAGCTCGTTTCTTAAAGCTTGCCGGCGCTTCTTCTCACGCTCAAAATTCTCAAGGCTTTCATTAATCTCGGCCTCTTTTAACTTTAATTCCTGCGACCGCTCGTCCCTCAGCTTCAAATTTTCAGCAAGATTTAATTTTAATTCTTCAAATTCTTTACTCAATAAATTTTCTTGCTTCACAAAATTTTCTTGATCCGCAATTAAATTAATCCGGCTCGATTTAATCGCTTTAACTCTCATCGCGGCTTGAAATGCTTGACGCTGCAAATTTTCAAGCTTTAAACTAAGCTCATTAATTTTATTTTTTAAATCATTAAGCATATTCAAATCAAGCCCTGAACTCTTCATGCTGTCAGCACTGCGAACAGCGGCCTCACGCCATAAATTTTGCCAGCGTTCAGCAAGCTCAAGCCGCATCTTTATAACCTGCCGTCCGCTTCTTAATTCAAGCTCTTTATTCTCGATTTCATATCTGCGTGAAAAATAAAAGTCGCGCCGCAAAATCTCTAAATTATCAATAATGCCCTGAGCCTCAACTGCTATTGCGACGTCATCGGCGATCTCAGCGCGTCTTGTCTCAAGCTCGTGAATTAAAGTCTTAATGCGCTCGCCCTCGCTCAACGCATCTTCAAGTCTTTTAATCGAGTCGTCGCGCATATCTCTATAACGCTCTATGCCAAATAATAAATCAAGCTGCCGCCGCCGCTCCTTCGGCCTCTGATGAATTGCAGCCGAGACCTCGCCTTGGCCGATAAATGCAAAGCCTGCGCCTTCAAGATTTAAATTAGGCTTCAGCCCGTCCAAGTCCTGCAGCAAAATTTTTTTATTATTAAAATAAAGCGTGCTTGCTCCCGCCTCACGAGCTGCTGAACTGCCAGCTTCAGGACGGGAATAAACACGCTTTAAAATATTTTTTACATCATTTACGCTTAAACTTAATATAACTTCAGCTTGATTAGCCGGGCTAACGCTCTTGCTGCCGGCAAATAATAAATCGCTCTGCTTAGTAATTCTCAGCAGCGAACTTGCGCCCTCGCCGAGTATCCATCTCAGGGCATCAAGTATATTGCTCTTGCCGCTGCCGTTCGGCCCGACTATCGCCGTGAAGCCCAAGCCTAATTTAAATTCACATAAATTTCCAAAGCTCTTAAAGCCCTTAAGGCTCAAGCTCTCGATCGCCATAATTTATTTTAATTTAATTAATTATTCCTGAATCAGCACGCGCATCGTTCTATACGCAAAATTTTTAAGCTCTTGAATTTCGCTGTTCTCCATTCTGATGCAGCCTTCAGATGCCATAGTGCCGAGCGAGTCCGGATCATGCGTGCCGTGAATGCCGATCCCTTTCCAGCCGCCGGCGTCAAGCCTTAAGAACCAAGGGCCATATGCTCCGGCAATTTTGCCCTTGCCGTCCCCGAAGTCATGCTTCCAGTTCGACGCATCTTCAATCGACACAATTTTAAAATCGCCGACCGGCGTCCTGTGATCGCCCTTACGCTGCTTGTCACCGGGATTTTTGCCGACCGCCACGCTATACTCCTTCACAAGCTCATCGCCCTTATACAGCGCCAGCGTGTAGCTGCCTTTATTAATCTTTATCCAGTAATCGCTTTTATTATTTACATTATTATTTACGCGCTTATTATTATTTAATTTATTATTATTCACGCTTGCCTTTTTAACCGGAGGCAAATTAAAATCAGCCTCTAAGTCCTCGTACTTTAAATTTAATTCTTTCAAATTAATATTAGCCGCGCGGCTATTTTTAATCTCTTCCGGCTTAGCTTCAGCTTCAGCAACTTCTTCAACTTCAATAATTTTAATCTCTTCAGCCTCGGGCTTAGTCTCATTAAAATCCGCGTTATATATCGGCTCGCGGACTTCAAACAACTCAGCATTTTGCGAGATCAAATCGTTTTTACTCTGCGACACGAATGAGAAACCTGCTCCGGCAATCAACAGCAAGCCTGCAGCACACATGCCTATGCGCACTAATGGCCGCGCAGGTTTCTTACGTTCCCAGCGCCCCTCACCGGCTATATACACCCACGGCATTTCACCGCCATTATTAAATCCAAAAAAATTTTTCACCGCGTCAAATAATTTCTTCATAAATCAGCAACAGTCCCCATAAATTTTTAATTAAAATTAATTTAAATATTTTAGCGCCAATTTATTTAAATTAAAAGGCCGGTTAGCTAACCGGCCTCTAATTTTAATTTTTATTTTTAATTTTAATTTAATCTCTCTGCATTAATTGCTTCTCAACTTCACTAAGCTTCGCGCGCTCACCGAATATTAATAACGTATCATCTTTCTCTAAGACAGTGCCGCCCTTGGGAATTAAAAATTTTGAACCTCGATTAATTAATAATATCGTCACACCGTCGGGAAATTTCAGCTCGCTTACTCTGTGACCGATCACGGCAGCATCAGGCAGCAAATCTATTTCACGCGTCTCCTCACTGCCTGTGCCGGGCGTACGGTCAAAGGCCAACGGGTAGCTCTTAGCTGCGCGAACCCACGTGTCAAGCTTCAATAATTTTGCGGCAATAGCAAGCGTCTTGCCCTGCAATAACACAGACGTTAAAACAACAAAGAAAATTAAATTAAATATATATCTCGCCTGCGGATGGCCGTTCGACAACGGGTAAGTCGCTAAGATAATCGGCACAGCACCGCGCAGGCCAGTCCAGCTTATAAATATTTTCTCGTTGAGATTAAACCGGCTGAACATGCTGCATATAAATACGGCTAAAGGCCGCGCTACGAACATTAATAAAAAGCTTATTAACAGCCCTACGCTTATAACCTGAAAATTTATTAATTCTTTTGGATTTACTAAGAGACCCAATAATAAGAACATGATTATCTGCATGAGCCAAGCGAAGCCCTCGTGAAATCGCTGTAAGCTATATTTATATATAAAGTCGCCGCCGCCCATGACTATGCCGCAGACATATACGGCCAAATAGCCGTTGCCCTGCACCATCTCGGCTAATCCAAAAGTTGACATCACAATGCTTATTCCCCAGACCGGATATAACGCCTCGTTAGTGACTTTTAAATTTTGAATGGCGCGGCACGCAATATTGCCAGTGATTAAGCCTATCAATCCGCCGCATACCATCTGCACTATTAATTTAATTATCATGTTATAGACCGGAATATCAGGCGACGTGAACCAGTTTAAGGCCGTCAGCGTTAAGAACACCGCCATTGGGTCATTGCTGCCGGATTCAAATTCCAATAGCGGCTTCAACGCGCCTTTAACGCCGACTTTTTGAGTTCTTAAGATCGAGAACACTGCTGCAGCATCAGTCGATGAGATTATCGCGCCGAGCAAAAACGCATCTTTATAGCTAAATCTATCAAGCCACGCAATGGGTATTGCCATAAAAATTGCCGTGAGCAATACGCCGAAAGTTGACAAGACTACGCCCTGAGTTATTACAGGCTTAATGTCGCTCCACTTAGTCTGGAAGCCGCCGCCGAACAATATAAACGCCAGCGCAAATGTGCCTATATCATCGACTATATTAAACTCGTTAAAGTCAATGCCGCCCGGGCCGTCAGTCCCTGCCAGCATTCCTATAGCTAAAAATAATATTAAGGCCGGAAATTTTATTTTCTCAGATAAGGTACCAGCCCCTAAGCTCAAAAATAATAAAAGTCCCGTAACTAAATACGGGTTCGCTTGTTCTAACATGTAATAATTAGCTCCTAAATTATTAAATTATATTAATTAAAAAAATTATATTATCATAATTTAAATAATTTATTTATTGCACTTGGCGCTGCTCCGGCGGCTGCTTCCAGCGGATTAAAATTCGTTGGAACGGGCAGGTATGCGTCCCGTCGGGAAGTGTGAGCGATAAGTCAGTACGTCCCCGATAGTTCTTCGTTATTCCAATTTCTTTAGCGTTATCTCCCGTTCCCATTCCAATAATCTCAAACTGCTCGGGACAATACTTATCAAGAAAACTCACCGGCACGCCCATGACACCGTCATAATCGCTCGGGATAGCTTGAGTGACGGGAACATCTATAGCATCATAATTATCATATTTAAAATATTTCTTGCCTTGCTTGACGATAGTCTTATTAAATTTCATGTTGTCGGCCATGTTCATTAAGATTAACGGCTCGTGGCGGCGGCCATGATCTAAATTCGTGAACCACATCGACGGGCTGCGTGCTAAATATTCGTCGCCAACTAACGCTACCGCCGTCATCCTTTCTTTATCTAAAATTTCCTCAATATAGCCCTGCGGAGCTTGAAAATACATATCCGCGCCCATAGGTCTTGCTCCAGCCCAAATTTTATTATCTTTAATTAACGGAAAGACTTCTTTATAAGTAATTGCGTTCTTATTGCCGATAATCAAAAATTTTTTATCAGCCTCGATGATCCAACTCAAAAATTCCCTGAACAAACTAAACGGCGGATTAGTAACTATAATATCTGCCTCGTCTCTCAATGCTTTGACTTCAGGACTTCTAAAATCTCCGTCGCCCTGCAAATAATCCCATTTCAAGTCGTGAATATCTAACCTGTGACTGCCATTAGCTGCTCTGTCTAAAATAAAAATTTTGCCGTTGGTGTCGGTCTTGCTTGGATCATACTTCGGGCTGTTGGTCTCGAACAGCGACAGCTGCATAACTTCTTTATATCGCTTGCTGTTCACGGCGTAGCTTGTCGAGATTAATTTTTTTAATCCAAAATATTCAAAGTTCTGAGCAAAAAATCTTGTGAAGTTGCTCCAGTCCGGATCGTCGCACGGCAGCAAGACAGTCTTGCCCCTGAACGCATCTTGATCAAATTCAAGATACGCGTTAATCTCACGCTGAATGTCGTTATACTGCGTATAAAATTCATCGTTCTTCGCGTTCTTAGCTTCCTGTAAATTTTTCTGCAAATTTAATTACTCCCCCTGATTACCTTTAGCCTTAGCCTTAAGCGTGAATAAACTTATCTCCGACGGGTCAAGCACTCTGACTGGGAAGCCGCCCCACTGGGACGTACCCGGGCTGACGTATAACTTCATAATATGCTTTTCAGCCTCAGCCTCAACATCATACCAGCCTCTGACATAGCCGTTATTAAAATTTTTTATAATTTGAGATAAAATCGGCAGCTGGCCTCCGTGAGTGTGGCCTGACACCTGCAATGCTACGCCGAACTTCGCGTTATGTCTTGCATTGCCCGGCCGATGTTCCATTAAAATTACCGGAACATTATCTAATTTAATATCTGCAAGAGCTTTATTTAAGTCCGGCGCAGGGAACGGCGTTGTAAATCCAAAGCCCGGGTTCGCGCCTTGAACATCCGGTACTCCGGCGATAATTAATTTCGCGTTATTTAAATTTATTATCACGCTCTCGTTCTCGAGCAAATCAATTCCAAACTTCTCAAGCTCAACGAACCATCTGTCATAGCCCGAGTAATATTCGTGATTGCCTGACGTTCCCAGTACGCCGAACTTCGCCCTTAAATTTTTAAGCGGCTCTAAGTCATGAAGCCGCTGCTCGACCGTGCCATCGACAAAATCGCCCGGGAGTAAAATTAAATCCGGCTCAAGCGCATTAGTCTTATCTACAATGCTCTGCACAAATTCGCGCCGGTTCAGCGAGCTCGAGTGAATGTCAACGAGCATAGCAATTTTAAAATTATCAAACTCAGGGCTTAAATTTTCTATATAGACTTCATGATGCTTAACGGCCGGCACGCGCACCGCTTCCCATACTCCGTAGCATGATAAGCACAGCGAAATTAATATAGCTAACCGCGAGGCCAAGTCCGCGTTAAATTTAATTTTTAATAATTTACACGCAAGCAATATAAAATCTTTTATTAATAATACAAACAGCGAGATAATTACAAATGCGTACAGCACAGATACAATTATCATCAGCCAGCGCGGCACGTCCGGCGTGAAGACCGCACCGCCGAATAATAACCTTAATATAAAGTCCTTGCAGACTGCTGCTAATAAAATTACGCTTAATATAATTTTAAAATTATTAGCGATATTCAGCGGCCATATCATGCTTAAATTTAAATAGCCCAGTATTACCGCAAATAATATTGAAAACGTCATAAAAAATCTCAGCAAATTATTACGCCCCTTTCTTTTTTAATATCTCTTTTGCTTTGTCCCATAGCGCGTCGAGTTCAGCTAAACTATAGTCGCCTTTGGAGATCGGGCGGCCAGCTTGAGCAGCAAGTTCTTCCATTAAAGTAAATCTTGCTTTAAATTTCGCGCAGGTTCTTGACAGCGCCGAGTCCGGATCGATTTTAAAGTAATGACCGATATTCGCCGCCATGAATAACACGTCGCCGAGTTCGTCTTCCATTGCACTAACATCTTTGCTTGCTGCGGCCTCTTGAAATTCTCTAATCTCTTCGTTTAATTTATTAAATAAATCTTCAGGCTTGTTATCCGGCCAGTCGAAGCCGACATGAGCGGCCTTGCTCTGCATCTTCATTGCCTTCAGCAGCGGCGGCAGTCCGTCCGGCACACCTGACAAGACAGACAAATCTTTTTTATGATGCTCTTCGCGCTCCTGCTCTTTAATCTTTTCCCAGTTCTTTAACACCTGCTGACTGTCTTTAGCGTCAACGTCGCCGAACACGTGCGGATGACGCCTTATTAATTTATCGCACACAGCCCTTACTACGTCTTTAATATCAAATTTATCCTGCGCATTCGCCAGCGACGCAGTGAACACAACCTGCAATAACAAGTCGCCGGCCTCTTCTTTTATATCATCAAAATTTTTTTTGCTTATCGCGTCCGAAAGTTCATACGCCTCTTCGGTGATAGAGCTGCGCAGCGTGTCGAGCGTCTGCTCCCGATCCCACGGACAGCCATCCGGCGCTCTAAGCCTTTCAATTATATTAACTATCTCATCAAAGTAATGCGAACCTTTTAAATCCTCTAAATCTTTATGCATAATATTTACCTCCAGTCAAGTCAATAAAACTTTAAAAAATATATCACAACATGCTAAAATTAATAAAATTTTTAAATTTATTTTAATTTAAAATATTGAAAGGAGTTTGCCAACATGAAAATTTTTTTAATAACGTTAATTCTTTTCACGTCTCTTTGTGCAGTGCCTGCATATGCCGAGACCGATTTAAAAATTGCACAGATAGATATGTTCCCGTCCGGAGCAAAATTTATTTTTGAACTTACGCCTGATGCTCAAAAAAATTTTCAGGCTGAGATACCCGGGGCGTTCGACGCGGACTCAATACGTTTAGTCAATCCAAACAGTGCAAGAGATTTTAAAGCGCTTGTTAAAACTCGTGACGATTGGACGCCGGAAAGCCTTAAAGCCCTTAAAGCGCAAATATTAAGTCACGAAGAGTTAATTGCTAATTTAAATTCTAAGAAAGCTGCGCTCGAGCAGACTAAAAATTTATTGAGCGAGGCAATGCCTAAAGAGGCCGACGCTAATAATTTATTGAATTATATTAAAGAGGCAGAGAATTTAAAATTACGCACTGAAACTGAACTTGCCGAGCTGAAAGTAAAATTAGACGATGCTAATAAAACTTTAAAGCGCTTAAAGAACGATTTTAATTTAAAAGCGCCGGCCAATTCAAATAAATTTATCGAGCTTACGGGAACGGCAATTAATAATAAAAATTTATTAATCGAGGCTTTTACTAATTCAGCCCGCTGGTATCCTGAATACACTATGCAGCTTGACACTTCAACCGGCGAAATTAAGACCAACATGTACGTTAAGTTATCGCAGCGTACCGGCCTTGACTATAACGGCCTGATAATATTTCACACTAAGTATCCTGATGAGAACGTCAGCACGCCGCGCGTAAATCCGTTGCGGGTCGGCTTCAAGCCTAAAGAAGAGCCTAAGCTTAAGGCAAGAGCTATGGCCGGCACGGCTAACTATGCTATGTCAGCGATGAGAGCGCCTGATATGAGAAGGTCTGAAATGATGATGATGGAGGACGGCGCTATGGACACTGAGCCTGAAGAGTTTGAAGAAGCTGCGCCGCTTGCGCCTGTCATGAAGGCGACTTTGGCTGACAACTCAGTGCAGGGTTCGGGCTTATTGACCGGCGACGGCAGCGAGGCTGAATTTAATTTAGGCGAGATAAAATTAACGGGCAAGCCGGAGCTTGTGTTAATTCCTGACCAGCGCAATACGGCTTGGATCTTAGCGAAGCTTGATGATATTACAACGCCGCTAATCCCGGGCGAGGCAAAATTATTCGTTGACGGCCAGCCGTCGGGTGAGACTGACATACCGGAGTACGGTATTGGCCGCAGCAAAATTGCGTTCGGCTATGCGCCGCAGTTAAGCGCAAAGAAAGAAGCAATGATCGAGAAGACCGGTTCGTCGTGGCTGAGCGGCGGCGTATTCACCAGCGGCTATACTATTCAGGTCACGAACAGCATGGCTGAAGACAAGAAAGTAATTATAAAAGACCGCCTGCCTATTCCAACTGACGAGAAAATCAAGCTTGAAGTAAATAAAATTTCGCCCGAGCCGCAAGAGCGCGACAAAGAAAATCGCCTCACGTGGGAACTTGAAGTCAAGAGCGGCGAGACGGTGAAGATTATAGTTGATTATAAATTAACTTATCCGTCCGGCGAGACTTTGCAATATAAATAAATAAAATTTAAAGGCTTAAATTAAAAATGGGACAGAGTATATTAAGGTGGATAACGCTTCCGCCGGTTGTATCTATTGCGACTATTTCGTTCGTAAGATTTATGAGCTTGTCAGAGAGCGGGCCGAGTGTGCATCCGGCTATCTGGGCGCTTGTCTGGATGATGTTTATCTTGCTGTCGATTTTATACGGCCTGTTTATACATCATCACTTTGAAGCCGGCCTAACCGGCGTGCAGTTCTTAGCGCAGGGAATAATTTTATGTCCGCTTGCGCTGAGCTACGGCGCTACGATGTTTGAATGGGTTGGAGTTATCATGGCGGCGAGCGGTGCGATTGCGTTAATGACAACTTATCATCAGGGTCAAATGCGCTACGTTCACGCGGCGATACGCGACCGTGAACAGGCCGAGTCGAGCATACCGGTGCCGTTCTTAGTCACAGGCGACGACGGAATTATAGTTAATGTAAGCAGCATGATGCTTGATTTATTGGGCGTGAAGCGCGATGACTTAGTCGGACAGAACGTCGGCGGCTTCTTAGCCCCGGGCGATCACGAAGTCGACATAGGCGAGAAGACTTGGCTTGTTGATCAAAAGATTATCGACGGCGATAAATATTATTTCCAGTTAAGCGAGAAGCCGGTTGAAGTCGTGCATGTCGAGACGCCGATTACTTACGACGAGTCTATAACGTTCACTGACCCGGTAACGCAGCTGCAGACCATGCCGTATGCAATGAGCAGGCTTGAGGAAGAGTTATACAGGACGAAGCGTTACGGCTATCCGTTGACCGGCGCGTTAATGCGCCTGATGTTCCCAGAGTCGGCTGAAATCGACGGCAGCGCGAGAAATGCATTTAACGCTGTGTGCAACGCAATCCGCGATAATATACGCTTCTCGGACTTCGCGGCTAACACAAGCGACTATGATATATTATTAATCTTCCCGGACTGCTCTAAATCTACAGCTGATACTATATTAATAAGGCTGCTCGGCCTTGTGAACTCGTTAAGATCTGCGCACGCAGTGTTATACGACACGACGACTTTAAACGTGTTCTTAGCATTTGAACATATGGACAGCGTGCCCACGCCGACCGAGCTTATAGATCAGCTCAAGAGCGCGATCTCATCGAAATATTTATTAAATTAAATTAAATGCAATTTAAATTAAGATTAACGACAAGATTAATATTAGACGCTGTCAGCGGGCCGTTCTTCTTTGGGATATTAATATTTACGTTAATATTCGTAGCAGGCGACTTATTATTTCAGGCGGCCAGATTAATTATCGAGCGGGGCGTCGCATTCGGCGTAGTGCTGAGATTATTTTTCTACCGGCTGCCTGAAGTAATGATATTAACGCTGCCGATGTCGTCGCTGCTGGCTGCATTATTAGGCATGTCAACGCTGGCCGGCGGCAGTGAATTAATTGCTTTAAAATCTTTAGGCGTGCCGTTTAAAAGAATTTTGCGGCCTATTATATTTGCCTCGCTGATAGTCTCTATAGCTGCAATCTCGTTGAACGAGACGTTAGTGCCGATGACCAGCGTAGCAGCTGATAGGCTGATGCGCTATGAAATAATGAAAAATCAGGCGTCAGCCGTTCAGGAAAAAGTATTTTTAAAGACTGAAGAGAAAGGCGCATTAAAACGCGTGCTGTATATCGACCATATGGATACGTCTCAAGGCGTGATGAGCGGCGTTATTATTCATGAGTTTGAGAATGACAGGATGGTTCGCACGCTGACGGCTCAGAAAGGCGTCTGGCAGAAGGAGAGCAAGGATGCGCCGGGGCAATGGTGGATCGAGGACGGCAGATTATATGACGTTAAAGAAGACGGCCAAGTGAATTTATTATTAAAATTTTCGCGGCAAATATTAGCGTTAAATCTATCGCCGGAGCAGCTGCAGCGCAGCACGCGCAAGCCGGCTGACATGAGCGCTCATGAATTATGGGCGTATATAAAACAGGCTGACGCAGTCGGTGCGAACGGCAGAAATTTATCAAGGCTCTGGGTGATGTTTCACTTGAAGCTTGCTGTGCCGTGGGCTTGCGTAATTATGGCCGTATTAGGCGCAGGGTTCGGCGCAGTGCAGAAAGGCCGCGGCCGCTCAGGCTCAGGCGTCGGCTTTGGAATAAGCGTAGTGATAGTCTTTGCTTATTATGTAGTTATGTCAATGTGCAGAGCATTGGGCGAGTCCGGCGCACTGCCCGCTTTATTAGCCGGATGGATGCCGAACTTAATATTTTTTGCCGTCGCGCTGTTCTTTGCCCTTAGAGTTGATAAGATTTAAATTTAATTAAGCATGAATAATAATATAGCTTTAATTGCCGGTGAAGGTGCGCTGCCTTTAGCCATTGCGCAAAAATTAGATAAGCCGTTAATCTTAACTTTGAGACGCAGCCGCAGTGAAGCTGAGAGCTTAGAGGCTTATGCCGGCAAATTAGTTTGCATGAACTCGCCTAATCTTGGCCGGTGCGTACGTGAGATAAAAAATTTCGGTGCTGATACGCTTATCATGGCCGGCCGCGTCCCCAAGCGATTTATTTATTCTATGCCGCTTGTAATTTTATTTGATAAATTAACGCGTGATATTATCAGGCAAAGCAGCCGCGATGATCATTCGCTGTTAGGGGCAATAGTAAAAGTGTTTGAGCGTGAGGGAATTAAAGTCATGCCGTACTGGCAAATTCTGCCGGAGTTTATAGCGGCTGAAGGCAAATTAGCATCGCGTGAGCCGAGCTTAAGTGAGCGTAAAGATATAGATTATGGCCGTGAGATTTTGCGCGTGACTTTACCGTGTTCGTTCGGGCAGGCTATTGCTGTATCAGGCGGCTGCGTGCTGGCAGTCGAGGCAATGGAAGGCACTGACGCGATGATACAGCGCGCAGGCAGCTTGTCAGGGCGTAAGGGCGGCGTTGTAGTCAAGATGATGCGCGAAGATCAGGATTTAAGATATGATTTGCCGACAATAGGCGTTAAGACTATCGAGGCAATGCACGAGGCCGGATTGACTTGCTTGGCCGTGCAGGCAGGCCGGACTTTAATCATCGAGCCCGACGAGACTTTAAAGCTTGCAGGCAAATATAATATTGCAGTATGGGGAATATAAAGCATGAATATATTTATAAGCTGCGGCGAGCCAAGCGGCGATTTATACGCAGCTGACTTCGCAAAAGAATTAATTAAAATTAATAATAATTTAAATATCTGGGGAATGTACGGCCCTAAGACTGAAAAAATTTTAAAATTAAGGCCGCACTGGAGCTATGAAGCATTAAAGTTAATGGGCTTTCTTGAAGTGCTGCCGGCAATCCCAAGAATTGTAAAATTAAGGCATAATATAATACAGGAAATTTTGCTTAGAGAGCCGGACGCCGTTGTATTAATCGACTGTCCGGATTTTAATTTGTTTTTAGCATCAGGCTTACGCAAGGCCGGATTTAAAAATAAAATTATATCGTTAATTCCGCCGACTGTGTGGGCATGGCGCGAAGGCCGAGTTAAGAATTTAAAACGCGACTTTGATTTATGTCTGCCGTTATTTAAATTCGAGCATGAATTTTTAATAGCGCATAATATAAATTCTCTATGGGCTGCCCATCCGTTGGTAGCAAGCATAAGAGATTTCACGGCAAGTTTTAATGCTGAAAAAATATTAAGTAAATTTAATAATAATAAAATAATCGCGTTAATGCCCGGCAGCAGGCGTTATGACATTAAATTTCACTTGGATACTTTAATTAACACGGCAAAGATTTTAAAGCATGATGATTATTTGCCTGTATTTTCTATTGCGCCCGGGCTGTCGCCTAACTTAGCTAATGAATTGCGTGAGCGTGTAAGCGCAAATAAATTTGAGTACTGGGACGGTGAAGGCCGTGAACTTATGGCCGCAGCTCAAGCTGTAGCAGGAGTAAGCGGCACGGTCGCAGTCGAGGCAATGTTATTACAGCGCTTCATGACCGTAATTTATAATTTAAATAAATTTACGTATTTTATGTTAAAGCGTTTAGTCAAGGCAAAATATATCTCGACGCCTAATTACATGACAAGTCAGCAAATATTTCCGGAATTATTATGCGATGATGCAAAGCCGGAGCGCATAGTCCATGAGCTATATAATTATTTGAATAATAAAAATATAAAAGATAATATAGATGGCTTGCTTGAACATGCGAAGTTGAATATGGGAGATGCTAACGCTGCGGAGTTCTGGGCGCAGTGCGTATTAAATTTAATTTAAATTTTAAAATTTTATAATCAGGAGCAAAAAATAATGAATGCAGAGCTTGAGAAAATTTTTAAATTAAGACTTGATAAGTTTAGAGATTTATTAGCGCAGAAAAATTTAGATGCGTTTGTATTATTTGTATTTGAAGGTTTTAACACGGAGAACTGCCATTATATATCGGGCTTTCGCGGCAGCAGCGCTGCTATTATTATAAATTCTAATGAGGCAGTGTTAGTGACAGATGGCCGTTATTTAACTCAGGTCAAAGAGCAGGCATTGAGCGAATATAAAATTATAGTGCAGTCTGAATTGCCGCTGGCGAAATTTGTTATAAATTATTTAAGAGATTTGAATTTAAAAAATATCGGCTATGAGGCTGAGAAAATTTCGCATAAATTATTTGAGAGCGCGTTTAATAATAATAATTTTAACTGGGTTGACGCAGGCGATTTAATTTTAAATTTGCGGCGCAGCAAAGATATTTATGAGATTAACGCAATTAAAAAGGCGGCGCGCATTGGCCGTGAGGCCTACGGCAAAGTGCTTAATAGCATAAAATTAAATATATTTGAGATCAGCGAGAGCGAATTTGACGTAAGATTATTCAGTGAGATTAAGCGAATGGGCGCGGAGCGCGGCTGGGCAGGCCATGACTTTATTGTTGCGTCAGGGCTTAACAGTGCAAAGTGCCACGCGCGGTCAACGCAGAAGAAATTTGAATCAGGCGACATAGTCACGGTCGATTACGGCGCAATGATTAACGGCTACATGAGCGATATAACCCGCAATTTCAGCGTAAAAAAATTTAAAGATAATCAAGTAAGCGAGATAAATAATATTTTGTTAAAGGCGCATAAAGCAGCAGCTGAAGCGTTACGCCCGGGCATTTCCGGCAAGGACGTTGACACTATAGCACGCAAGATAATTGAAGATGCAGGCTACGGCAAATATTTTATGCATGGCTTAGGCCACGGCTTAGGGCTTGAAATTCACGAAGCGCCCAGATTATCTCAGTCTTCAAGTGATATTCTGCAAGCCGGCGACGTCGTGACTATAGAGCCTGGAATTTACATCGAGGGCTGGGGCGGTATGCGCATTGAGGACGACTATTTAATTACTGAAAGCGGCTCCGAGTGCCTGACTATCAACGACAATCAAGCTATAAATATTATTTAAGTAAATTTTAAAATTTTAAAAATCCCGGGCATTAATTTAATTTTAAGCCCGGGCATTTTTATTTAATTTAATTTATAAATTCTTGCCTCGAGCGGCTGCAAAACATTTGAGCTATTATTTAAATTATTTAATATCAGCTCGCAGCTATCTAAGCCTTCAGGCAAGCTTGCCTCTTCAAGCGAAAAATTAATTATAACTGCAAGCTTAGAGTTATTAAAAGTTCTGGTAAATGCAAATAACTTTTCGTTCAAGTCCTCCGGCAGCTCAAGTTCGCTGTAATCGCCTAATATTAATTCTTCGTGTTCGCGCCTAAATTTAATCATTTGCTTATAGAAATTTAAAACTGAATTAGCATCGCGGCTCTCGAGTTCGGCATTCTGAGTTAAATAATCTTCATGAACAGGCAGCCACGGCGTTGTATTTGCATCAGTGAAACCGGCGTTTGCACTTGCGTCCCACTGCATGGGCGTACGCGCGTTATCGCGGCTGAACATGTGAACAAATTTTATAGCCTGCTCCGGCGCAAAGCCTTCTTTAAGCGCAAAATCATACTGGCCTTTAGACGATATATCGTTATAGCAGTTAATATCAGGCCAAGCCGTATTCTCAAGTCCTAACTCTTCACCTTGATAGATAAACGGCGTGCCGCGTAATGTCATTAATAATACAGCTAATGCTTTAGCTGCTTGATTTGCCTGCTCGTTATTAAATTCTGCAAAATTAAAGAAATGATTAATGCTTCTGGGCTGATCGTGATTTTCAAAGAAGACCGGCGCCCATGAATTTTTAGTCGCATTCTGTGTAGCGCTTAAAGCTTGCTTGAGCTGCGTTAATTTAAATTTTTTAGGATAGCACCAAGTCTCGTTATCGCCGAAGCCTAAAATTATATGGCTGAACTCAAATAACATGCTGAACACGCCGTTATTGCCTACCCAGCTGTCAAGCTCATCGGGCTTGACCCCGTTGGCCTCGCCGACTGTGACTATATTATTATTATTAAATACTTTAAGCTTGAACTCGTTTAAGAATTCTAAAATCCCGGGCGTATTTGCAGTCATCGCGTGAACATTAACCATGCCGTCTGAACCGTCAGGCTCGCCGTCTTTAAATTCTTCAGGTTTTTTAATATAAGTTATCGCGTCAATTCTGAAGCCTGCAGCGCCTTTATCAAGCCAAAATTTAGCCGCATTATATAACGCCTCGCGCACGGCTGGATTTTCCCAGTTCAAGTCCGGCTGCTGCGCTGCAAACGTATGCAGATAATATTGTCCGCGCTCGGGGCTGAAAGTCCAAGCTGAGCCGCCGAAGATGCCGCGCCAGTTAGTCGGCTCGTCACGCCAGATATACCAGTCAGCCTTAGGATTAGTTTTATTTTGCTTAGACTCTAAGAACCACGCGTGCTGGTCTGACGTATGATTAAACACTAAGTCCATTATGATTTTTATATCGCGCTTATTCGCCTCGCTGATTAAATTTTCAAAGTCCTGCATATCGCCGTAAGATTTATCTATATTTACATAATCAGCTATGTCATAGCCGTTGTCGATCATCGGCGAAGTGTAAAACGGCGTTATCCAAACTGCATTTATGCCCAAGTCTTTTAAATAATCAAGCCGTTTAATAATGCCTTTTAAATCGCCCGTGCCGCTCTGCGATGTATCCTGAAAGCTCTTAGGATATATCTGATATATCACAGCCTTCTGCCACCAGCTTAAATTATTTAAATTATCAGCATAAGCCGACCGCGATGCAAAAAATATTATTAATAAAAATATTAACAGCTTCACTGCCTTATCTCCTTTACGCATAATATTTATAAATTTATTTTAATATATAATTTAAAATTATTTTAAAAATTTTATTTTAGGGACGGCAAAATTTTTTACAAGAATGTTTAAAGATAATTATGATGTAATCGTGATAGGCGGAGGACATGCGGGCTGTGAGGCAGCGCTTGCGGCAGCAAGAATGGGTGTTAAGACTTTAATGCTTAATCTCAGCATAGACAATACGGCTTTGATGCCGTGCAACCCGTCGATAGGCGGGCCGGCTAAAGGCCATTTAGTCCATGAGTGCAGCGCATTAGGCGGTGAGCAGGCTAACGCGGCAGATCATTCAACTTTGATGCTGCGGTGGCTTAACACGTCAAAAGGGCCGGCTGTACGGGCTTTAAGAGCGCAGTGCGACCCCGCGCTTTACTCGCTGCATTATCGCAAGACTTTAACAAGCTTAGAGAATTTAAATATAAATCAGGACGAGGCCGTTAAATTATTAGTTAATAATAATAATGAAGTAATGGGACTTGAGACGCGGCACGGCGCAGTATATTATGCTCGGGCTGTAATATTATGCGGCGGCGTTTATTTAAATTCGCGGGTGTTCATGGGCGATTTATCTTTCCCGTCAGGGCCGATGGGTCAGCCTAATTCTAATTTATTTTTAAATTCGCTTAAAGAACTTAGCATTGAGACAGGCCGGATGCGTACGGATACGACGCCGAGATTAAATTTAAATTCTATAGATTTTAGCAAGATGACGCCGCAGCGATCTGAGCCGGAAGCGTTATGCTTTGATATTTTCGGCGAGCCGAAGATTTACGAGAATAAAAATTACGCGTGCTATTTTTCGCATAGCAATATTAAGACGCATGAAATTTTAAAAAATAATATTCACCGGTCGCCGTTAGTCACTGGTGAGGTTGACGTGAACGGGCCGCGCTATTGTCCGTCGTTTGAAGATAAATTTTTAAAATTTCCTGACAGGACGAGCCATCCGATTATATTTGAGCCGGTGTCGCTTAACACAAATGAAGTTTACGTGCAAAATTTTTCGACGAGTTTGCCCTATGACGTGCAGGTTGAGCTTGTGCATTCGCTGCAGGGCTGCGAGAACGCGAAGATAATTAGACCCGGCTATGGCATTGAATACGCGTATTTAATTCCCAGTCAGCTTAAGTCGAGCTTAGAGAGCAAAGTTATATCGGGCTTGTTCTGCGCAGGTCAGGTCAACGGAACTTCAGGCTATGAAGAGGCCGGTTCGCAGGGCTTATTAGCAGGCATTAACGCAGCGTTATTTATTAAAAATCATGAGCCGGTGATATTAAGCAGATCGCAGGCTTACTTAGGCGTCTTGATAGATGACTTAGTGACTAAGGGCACGAGCGAGCCGTATAGAATGCTGACGAGCCGCTGCGAGCATAGATTATTGTTGAGATGGGACAATGCCGCGCGGCGCTTAGCGCAAATTGGCCGTGACATAGGCTTAATTAATGATTTAAAATGGCGCAGGCTTGAAGATAAATTTAATCGCGAAGATAAGTGTATAGAATATTTAAATAATTTTAAATTAACGCCGAGTGAAGTTAATAATAATTTGTGCGAAGAATTTAATGCGGATTTAGTCAGAGAGCCGCTGAGCGCGGCTGAGTTCATGCGTCATAGAAACGTTAGCTTAGAGTTAATTAATAAATTAATTAATAATTTAAATTTAGATTTATTAAATAATGACGAGAAATTTTATGTCGAGACTGAGTTAAAATATGCGGGCTATATCGAGAAGGAAGAGCGTACGGCAGCTAAGATGGCCGGCCTTGACAATGCGCTTATTCCAGATGATTTTGATTATAGCAATATAAAAAGCTTGAGCGCTGAGAGCCGGCAAAAATTAATTAAGTTCAGACCGCGCTCGCTCGGCCAGGCTTTAAGAATTTCGGGCGTGACACCGACTGACGTGCAGTTATTAAGCGTGTTAATTAAGGCTAAAAAT
>JAFUXM010000175.1 GCA_017470785.1 Synergistaceae bacterium | reverse complement strand
TAATAATAGGAGAAAATGAAATGGACTTCAGAGAGCTTGAGCGTGAGATGATAAGGACGAGGCGGGACTTTCACAGATACCCGGAGGCGGCGTGGACGGAGTTTAGAACATCTTCAATAATTGCCGAGCGGCTTGAACGGCTTGGCTATAAAAATTTGCGCGTGGGCAGGCAAGTTATAAATCCTGATGCAGTTATGGGGCGGCCAAGCGAGGACGAGATCAGCGAGCATATTAAACGCGCAGTGATGCAGGGCGGAAACTTAGGCTGGATCAAAGAGATGAACAGATATACGGGCGTAACAGCCGAGCTTGATACAGGAGTACCCGGGCCGGTGTTAGCGCTGCGCTTTGACATAGATTGCGTAGAAGTCTGCGAAGATGAATCGAGCGAACATAGGCCGGTGCGTGAAAATTTTGCGAGCATGAATACAAATTTAGCTCATGCGTGCGGCCATGATGCTCACGCAGCTATGGGACTGGGAATAGCCGAGATGCTAATTGCCCGCGAAAGTTTTTTAAAGCGCGGCAAGATTAAATTAATTTTCCAACCGGCTGAAGAGGGCTGCCGGGGTGCTTACGCGATGACCCAAGCGGGCATAGTCGACGACGCAGATTATTTTCTGGCGATGCACATCGGCGGCGCATTGCCCACCGGCACGTTCGGCGTAAATTCGCTGGGCTACATGGCAACGACGAAGCTTGACGCAAAATTTACGGGCGTACCGGCTCACGCGGCAGGTTCGCCGAGCTCAGGCCGCAACGCATTATTAGCAGCTGCAAGCGCCGCGCTTGCCATTCACTCGATACCGCCTCACTCAGCCGGCAAGATGCGCGTCAACGTCGGCGTATTGCAGGCAGGCACCGGCCGCAACGTCATAGCTCCTAATGCTTTAATGAAGCTTGAAGTGCGCGGCTCAACTCAAGAGATTTCAGATTATGCTTGTTCCCGTGCAGTAGAAATTTTAAACGGCGCTTCGGTCATGTACGGCACTGACTTAGAGTTAATCAAGACCGGCGAGAGCTTGACAGCTCAAGGCAACGAAGATTTAGCGCAGCTTGCAGCTCAGGCAGTTAAAAATTTAAATATTTTTGATTTTATATTTGACAGCACTAAGGCCGGCGGCAGCGAGGACGCAGCGTGGTTCATGCATCGAGTTCAAGAGCGCGGCGGCAAAGCAACTTATATGGCCTTAGGCTCAACGATAACAGCGCCGCATCACAACGGCAGCTTTGATTTAGACGAACGCGCAATGCTCTATGGCGTAAGAGCTATGACAGCCATAGCCGAAGCAATTTTAAATAATTAATTTTAAATATAAATTTTAATTTTAATAAAAGGAGTGATGATAGGATGAAGAAATTTTTGACTGCGATATTGGCCATGGGCGCAATGGCTTGCGGCATTACCGCCGGCCATTTGTTTTATCTCGAGAGATTTGCAAGCGGCATAGCTATGTTAATAATGACTGTAATATTTTTATATTTTCATAAAAGCTTAATAAGCTATGATTATAATTATTGTGAGAGCTTGACAGCTCAAGGCGGCGAAGGTTTAGCGCAGCTCGCAGCTTAGTTCACGCACAGAGTTCAAGAGCACCGCATCACAACGGCAGCTTTGATTTAGACGAGCGCGCAATGCTCTACAGCGTAAGAGCTATGACCGCTATAGCCGAAGCAATTTTAAATAATTAAATTTTAAATATAAATTTTAAATTTTAAAATTAAATAAAAGGAGTGATGATAGAATGAAGAAATTTTTGACTGCGATATTGGCCATGGGCG
>JAFUXM010000174.1 GCA_017470785.1 Synergistaceae bacterium | reverse complement strand
CAGGTCTTGCGCCGTGTAATTATCTTTAATGTCAACATAGATAACAGCTGCCCCGGGGCTGCACCGCGTCCTGATTTTCTTTATCTCGCCCATAGCCTGTATCGCATCTTCCATTCGGCTCGCCGCTTCTTGCTCGGCTTCGTATACAGTCGACCCAGGGTAGATTATCGTCACTACCGCCGTCTTTATCGTGAACGCCGGGTCTTCAAGCTTGCCGATGCTGTTGTAAGCTGTGATGCCGCCAATCGCGATTAACACGCAGATAAACAGCACTACTACACTCCGCTTTATGCTCGCCCGCGCTATGTCCATTTTCCTTACCATCCCTGCTTTCTCGCTTAGCTTAAAAATTATTTTATTATATTACATTAAAAAAAATTGCTCACACCGCAAATATGCTTAAATGTGAGCAATTTTATTATTTTAATTAAATATTATTTCGCTTGCAGCGTTATAACTGGCGAAATTCACCGTAATCTACCCCTGCGTCTTCGCGTCTTAAAAATGATGAAATCTTTAGGAACGCGTCAGTATCCGAGATGAATACAATATTATAAACGCTGGCTCCTGTCATTTATAAACTGCAAAATTTAAAAAATTATCAAAATTATAAAATAATTGCTCTCAATCGCAACATGTAATATAACATGCGCAAATGAGAGCAATTTTAATAATAAATATTATTTCGCTTGCAGCCTTATGGCAAATTCGCCGTAATCTACCCCAGCGTCTTCTGTCGATGCAATCTTTAGGAACGCGTCAGTATCTGAGATGAATACAATATTATAAATGCTGTCTTCATCTGTAAACTTTAAAAAATTTCCGGACCGCGCCATACCTGCATGAACTGTATCATATATAGTTACGGCTTCATTTGCAAGGCCGGCGGCAGCTAATAATTCGTCAAGGGTTTTATTCGTAAGCACGAACGATATGCTGATGTCCGAGTCAGCCGTCACAGCCTCAGCATTATTAAATTTAATATTAGAAAGCTTGAGTTCGGCGTCCTGCAGAATGAACGAGAACGTGTCAAGCTCTTTGATAAACTCAATGGCCGGATCATTATCGGGATTGGCCATGCCGCCGCATTTTATATAGCCGCCGCCGCTGGCTGCCGTCCAAGTTTTCTTCATAGCAGCTTCGAGATCGATATTAACTTTCTTTAACGGCAAGAACATAACACCGCCGTTCTCGTCAGCCGTGAACATAAATATCTCGTCTATGTTCTCTATAAAGATAATGCCGTCTATCGGCTTAGAATTAGAAGACGAAGACTTAAGTTGATAGAGATTGCCGTATATCTGCGTCAGCGTATAATCGCTGCCCGAGTTAATAGTTTGCAGCAAAGCATTATTATTGGCTGAATTTTTTAAATTTAAAGAATAGAACGATGTTACGCTGCCTTTCAGGTCTGAATCAAAATTAAAATGCAGCGATACTGTTTCCGGCACAGATGCCGCCGCAGCGTTATAGCCGCCGGCCTGTGCGCTGTTCAGCGTCCATGTGCCGTTTAAAACTTCTTGAATATCTAACTCATTAGGCGTATCCTTCTCAATAACAGTCTCGAACTCGCAGTCATAGTCAAGATATCTAACTGTGCCTGTAATTTTAATTTTCTCGCCGGATCCTATATTATTAATAGTTAAAGTTCCGCCGGGTATATCTGCCGTCCATGCGTTAGCGCCGGTGTTTATGCTCCGGTTATGCTCTGCGAGGCTGGAGACCGCAGCCGAGAGTTCAACGTCTTGTAATATCAACGGCAAATATTCAGTGTCGCCGCTGAGTACGAAAATTGCAGTGAGCTTTACGGCTGCGCCGCTGCTCTCAAATACGGCCATGGCGTTTGTCACCGGCACAGTCACGGACTCTGCTTTATTTTTATTCGCCTCGTTATACTGCTTTAATACATCTTCAGGTATATTGCCGAGAAGTTTAGTAAATTCTTCAAGCTCATCGGCGTCATAATTTACGCTCGTGATTTTTGCCGTGCCGGTGCTTGAGCTTGAAGAAATCCAAGCGCCAGTTAAAGCTGTATTAGCCTTTCTTGAAGAATGGCTGCTGCCGCCGCAGCCTACGGTCGTCACTGCAAGAGCAAGCATCAATAGCAAGAATATTTTCTTCATGTTAGATCACCTTTCTAATTTAATTTATAAACAGCGCCGTCGGATAGCTCAATGTCAGCGCTTTCGTTACGCTCTGCGAGGCTCGCAATATTGCCTGTAACGTCGCAGCTTACAGCTGTGATAGTGCCGCTTAACAGGGTAATGCCGCCGCCGCTTTGGCTGGCCGTGTTGCCTGTAACTTTGCAGTCAGTCATTGTTACAGCAGCTCCGGCTGACGCAATGCCGCCGCCCTGCATAGCCGTGTTGCTGCTAACTGTGCAGTTGGTCATCGTTACCGAATTGCCGCTCAGCAAAGACATTCCGCCGCCCATTAAAACAACTTTATTATCTGATATATTGCAGTTAGTCAATGTCAGCGTCTTAGCCTGCGAGTGTATCCCGCCCCCGCCGAAAAAAGCACGATTGCCAGTAATGTCGCAGTTCGTCATAGTGACATTGCCGCCGTCAATCTTCACGCCGCCGCCGTTAGTCGAGTTACCGCCCATAATCTTAAGATTTTCAAGCACGATATTGCCCTGACATCTTATAACTCTATCACTCTTACGCAGCGTCTCAGCATTCAACGCCGCTTTATTATCATCGCCCTTAATCGTGAGGTCTTTCTTAATGTTAATATTTCTCTTCAGATTAAAAGACCCTGACAATAAAATTACACCGCCGGCCTGAATATGTTCAACTGCGTTTTGAATTGCAGTCCCGTCAGAGCTCGTGATTAACACGCTCGAAAAATTACTCGGCACATGATAGCCTTCACCAAGGTCTATATCCGCCGCCGCAGCTTTATTGCCGCCGACAAATATAGCAAATATCAGCATCGCCATTAACGTAATGCAAAGCGCGAAAAATTTCCGCATAATAACAACTTCCTTTCTTAAATTAATTTTCTTAATTTTAAATTAATTACTTTAATTAAAGCCTGCCTAAATAATAGACAGGCTAATTTTAAATTATATCTTAATGCTTCTTAAGCTTGTTCATCTTCCATCTATTATGCAGCCAGAACCATAGCTCCGGCCGCTGCGAAATTATCTCGCCTAAATTATCGTTAATCTTAATCATAGCCCGTTCGATGCGCTCACGCTTGCTTAAATTTAAATTATTTTCAACATGAAACGGCTCTAAAAATTTAATTTTATATTTAAACGGCGCGAGCCTGTAAAGTCCGGCTGAGATTATCGGTACGCCGCTTAACATCGCTAAAGTCGCCGGGCCGGCCGTGTTGGTGCAGGGCTGCCCTAAGAACGGCAAGACTTCACCGCCAGTCCACGCTATGTCAGTCAGCGCAGCAACATGCGCCCCGCTCTTCAGCAGCTTCACCGTCTCAAACACCGAAGTATCCTTAGGCAGCAAAATTATTCCGGCCTTAGTCCTGTACTCATCGTTAATGGCTCTCAAATCCTTATCCCGCATGTTCTGCACGATTACATATAAATTCCCTCCGTGCTGCTTAATCAGCTGCGCGTACCAGCACGCCAGCAATTCCCAGTTGCAGAAATGGCCGGATAACAATAACAGCCCCTGTTTCCTGTCATCAAGAAATTTTTGCAGATACTCAAAATGCTCAAATTCTTGCACCCAGTCCAAAATTTTACTAACATCTTTCTGTGCCGCAAAAATCTCAGCTATAATCCACGCAAAATTCTGATAGACTTTATCTTTAAAGTCCTTATGCCAAGCTTTATTATCTTTAAACTCAGGATAGATTAAATCAAGATTTGCATCAATGCGGTCAGCTCTCGGCCTGATTAACTTTAATAATCCATAAAAAAATTTATATTCGGCCTCAGCGCGCCAGCCCTGCTTTGCAAATTTCTCAAATAATCTAACTGCCCATGCCGCTATCTTCATATTTTTATATTAATTATTTCAAAATATTTTTATACAGCTCGATAAACGAGTCGGCGCACTTGTCAGCCGAGTAATTTTCTTTTATAAAATGCCTTGCTGCTGCAGCCATGCGCCGCCCCTGCTCCGACAAAGCCTTTAAAATCACTTCACGCTGCGCGTCCTCATCATTGCAATCAAGCACAAAATACCCGTCACGGCCTAACAGCTTATCGAGATAGTCAGACTGCGCCGCTGCAACCGCCAGCCCCTGCATACTCATCGCCGCCGCCTTTAACGCATCGCTTATATTAAAGCTATCAGCTACGAACACGCCGCTCTTTAAATTAAAATTATTATTATTAATAACTTCAATAAATTTGCCGTCGAGCTTGATATTTAAATTACTTAAAATCTTGAATTTGCTCATGCTCTCAGGGCTTGCATAGACAGCCGGGTTTATGCTCTGCGAGGCTGCAGCGTGATTAATAATATTATTCGCGGCCTTAGCCTCTTCAAAGCTCGGGATTAAAATAAATTCGCCGTTTAAGTTCTTAGTATCAGGGAATAATCTCGACGGGCAGCCCTGCCACTTGAAATTTTTATTATTATTAAAATTAAAATTTAAAGTCTGCACAGTGCGGGCGTGAAGTTTTATTAACGGCCACCATGACGGCGCATCGCCCCATAAGTGCCATAGCCTTTTGCCCGAAAATAAAATATGCTTTAAGCGTTCTAAGCTCGTCAAAGCCTGCCATGAGAACGCATTATTAAATTTAATGTCATTCACGCCGCCGGCCGCGTAAATAATTATCTCAGCGCGGGATTTAAGCGCTGCGGCCATATTGCCTATCAGCGCCCGTTCCCACGCCGGAATATTATGCGGGATATACCAGATACAAGATAACATTTTTAAATAAATTTAAAACTCAGCCATGTGAAAATTCTTGCGGCCAACCCTGATAAATACATACTTGCCGCATAATAAATTTTCACTCGTGATATTAAACGCCTCGTCAGCGATTTTCACGCCGTTTAAGTACACGCCGCCTTGACGCACAAGCCGCTTGGCCTCGCCCTTGCTGTCACAGACTTTAGCCGCTGTCATAGCGTCAAGAATGCTTAAAGGCAATTCAAGCTCTAATTTATTAAACGGCGCTTCGCCTTTCAGAGCCTCGCAGGTCTGCTCGTCAATGCCGCTAAGGTCAGTATTTGCATTAAACAAAATCTCGCTGACTTTCACTACGCTATTTGCCGCATTCTCACCGTGCACTGTCTTAGTGACTTCATAGGCTAACCGCCGCTGCGCAGTTCTAAGCTCCGGCTTGTCATTATGCGCTCTCATCACTTCGTCAATCTCGTCAAGCGTCATGAACGTGTATAATTTCAATAATTTCTTGACATCTCTGTCATCCGTATTGACCCAGAACTGGTAGAATTTATACGGCGAGGTCTTGCTTGCGTCGAGCCACACCGCACCGGCCTCAGTCTTGCCGAACTTAGTACCTGAAGATGTTAATAATAACGGCTGCGTCAAGCCAAAGACTTCTTCGCCGCTGGTCTTGCGGATGTATTCAGACCCGGCCAGTAAATTTCCCTGCTGGTCATTGCCGCCCATCTGCAGCTTGCATCCATATTTTTCATTCAAATATTTAAAGTCCATCGCCTGAAGTAAAACGTACGAGAACTCAGTGTACGATATGCCTTTCTCAGGGTCTTCAAGCCGGCTTTTAATATACTCGCGGGCAATTAAATTATTAATCGAAAAGTATTTGCCCACTTCTCTCAGAACATCAAGAAATGACATTTTAGACAGCCAGTCGTAATTATTTAATAATAACGCCGAGTTCTCGCCGCAGTTAAAATCTAAGAACTGCGACAGCTGCGTACGCACGCCTTCGATGTTATGCTGCATTGCCTCGAGCGTGAGCAAATTACGTTCTTTGCTCTTGCCCGACGGATCGCCGATTAATCCAGTGCCGCCGCCTGCTAACGCTATGGGCCTATGGCCGGCCTTCTGCAGCCAGCCCAACGCCATCAACGGGATTAAATGCCCGACATGCAGACTGTCAGCTGTAGGGTCAAAGCCAACATAGGCCGTCACCATCTCATTAGCCATGACGTCACGTAATCTCTCTTCATTCGTGCACCATTCAAAATAGCCGCGCTCTTTCAAAACTTCAAATGCATTCTTGCTCAATTTTTAAACTCCATAACCTGTCAGATTTAATAATAATTAAAAATTTTTTAAATTTTATCATAACTTAAATTACGTTCAAAAATTTTTGCCTTGATAATATAATACAATTATGAAAATGAAATATCGCGTGGTTTTAGATACTAACGTCTTATTAAAGGAGCGCCGCTGAATTTTTAAATTTACTAAAAGCTTAAATAAACTTAAAGAAAGGAGAGAATAAAAATGGCTGTGTTAAACGTGAGAGTATCTGATTCAATACACTCGGCAATAAAAAATTTTGCGTCTGACGAAAATATATCGATTAATCAATTTATAACTTCTGCTGTAATAGAGAAAATCGCGGCGCTGAAGGCCGGAAATTATATTAAAGAACGCGGCAAATCAGGCGATAAAGATTTATTTATGAAAGTCCTTGATAAAGTGCCGGATTAAATTAAATTTAAATAAAATAAAAGCTCCCGAATATTTTATTTCAGGAGCTTTATATTAATTTATTTAATTAATAACTTTATTTCTTTTTCTTCTTGAGCATGTCGACATAGACGGCTAATAAAATAACTACGCCCTTGGCGACCTGCTGCCAGAAGCTGTTGAGGCCCAATAAATTCAAGCCGTTATTTAATACGCCTATAATCAACACGCCGATCATCGTCGAGCCGATTTTGCCGACGCCGCCGCTCATGCTAGTGCCGCCTAAGACAGTTGCAGCTATAGCATCCATTTCGAAGCTCTGACCGGCGGTCGGCTGGCCTGAACTCATGCGGGCGCATAATACAACGCCGGTGAACGCTGCTAAGAATGCGCTCATAGTATAAACAGCCATCTTAGTTTTAACTACATTGACGCCCGAGAATATAGCTGCTTTGTCATTGCCGCCCACTGCATAGACATGACGGCCAAATCGCGTCTTGCTTAATAGCAATACACAAATTATTAAGAACACAGCCATATAAATTACAGGCAATGGGATAGGCCCTACATAGCCTGTGCCGATTATCTCGTATGACGGAATTTTAAGCCTGTCAACGCGAATGGGCTGACCGTTGGAGTAAATATACGCTGCGCCGCGCGCCATCTGCATCATAGCAAGCGTGACGATAAACGGCGGTATCGTAGTCTTTGCGATTACATAGCCGTTAAATAAGCCGCATAACGTGCCGATTAATATTGCTAACGCTATCGCAACAGCAGGCGACATGTCGTTATTGACTATAAAGCCCGCGCTTAAAGTTCCGGCAAGCGCTAATATAGACCCGACTGATAAGTCAATGCCGCCGGTGATAATCGCAAACGTCATGCCGAACGCAAGGCACGCATTGGACGATACCTGCCGCAGCACGTTAATTAAATTCCTTGACGAGTAAAATACTCCGTTGGTCGTGAACGACAATATAGCGCACATAACTAAAAGTCCTATCAGCGTTCCCATGTTCTCCTTAAAGTATCTGGCAACGCCGTTTTGAGTTTGCAGCTGCAATTTATTATCCGACAATTTAATTCATTCCTTTCATATTTAAATATATTAAATAATTAATTTAATCTAATCCGATACGCCGGTAGCATAATGCATAATTAATTCCTGGCTTAATTCATGCTTGCCTAAGTTCGCCATGACGCGGCCCTGATACATGACTAACACTCTGTCTGACATGTTCAAAATCTCCGGCAAGTCAGACGAGATCATCAAGATAGCCACGCCGCGCTGCGCTAACGCATTCATGAAGCCGTAAATCTCTGCTCTTGCGCCGACGTCAACGCCGCGTGTCGGCTCATCAAGAATTAAAACTTTCGGCTCGGTCGCAAGCCACTTAGCTATAACTATTTTCTGCTGATTGCCGCCGCTTAAGTTCTCGGCTAACTGCTCGGGACTGGGCGTCTTAATCGCAAGCTCTTTAATATAGCGCTCGATTTGCTCACGCTCATGCTTAGCATCGCCCAGCGGCCTGCCTTTAAAAATCTCATGTAAAACAGTGAGCGTTAAGTTATATCCAACTGAATTAATTAATACTAAGCCCTCGGCCTTGCGATCCTCAGGCACCATTGCTATGCCGTTCTGCATTGCCTCACGGACATTATGGATTTTAACCGGCTTACCGTCAATTAATATCTCGCCGCCTTTAGCCTCTGAAATGCCGAATATGCAGTGCGCAGTCTCAGACCGCCCAGCGCCGACTAAGCCTGACATGCCGACTATCTCGCCCTCACGTAACGAGAACGAAACTCCGTTGACCATCGGCGCATCGACTAAGTCTTTTACTTCTAATACAACTTTGCCCGGCTTAGGCTCGTCACGGACATAAAGCTGCGTTAATTCACGCCCGACCATCATTGCGATTAACTTATCGCGCGTCGTCTCACGGGTATTAACAGTGCCGACATACTGACCGTCCCGCATTATCGTAACTCTGTCAGTGATTTCAAATAATTCCGACATCCTGTGAGAGATATAGATTATGCCCTTACCCTTGGCCTTTAAATCCCGTATCACTTCGAATAATACTTCAGTCTCTTTGTCAGTGAGCGAAGCCGTCGGCTCATCCATAACTAATATATCTGACTTGACAGAAAGTGCTTTAGCAATCTCGACCATCTGCTGCTGGGCAATGCTTAATTCGCCTACTAAAGTATTTGGATTAAAGTCAAGCCCTAATGATTTTAACAGCGCTGTAGCCTCTTCAGCCTCTTTAGCTTTATTAATGAAGACGCCTGCTGTGCGCTCGCGGCCTAAAAATATATTCTCGGCAATCGACAGATACGGCACTAAGCATAATTCTTGGTGTATAACGCTGATGCCGTGAGCCTGAGAGTCGGCGACGTTGCGCATGATATGCGATTCGCCGTTCACGACTACTTCGCCTTGTTCAGGAATATAAATTCCCGCCAGAACTTTTATTAAAGTACTCTTGCCCGCGCCGTTCTCGCCTAACAATGCGTGAACTTCGCCCCGCTTTAAATCAAAATTCACGCCCTGCAGAGCTTTGACGCCGGGAAATTCTTTATGAATATTCTTCATATTTAATATAACGTCATTCATTTTATAAAATCACCTCTCTAATTTAAATTTTTTAAAATTTTTTAAAAAATAAAGGGCGAGAGTAACTCCCGCCCTGAGTATGGAAATTCTATAATTTACTGCCAGCCGTCAAGACCGAACTCGTCGACGTTCTCGGCAGTGATAAGCTGAACCGGAACCGGAATATGCTTTTCGACTTTCTCGCCGTTCAAAATCTTATAGGCCATATCGACGCCGATAATTCCGATATTCTTCGGAGACTGAGCAGCTGTACCGGTCATCTCGCCGTTCTTAATCGTCTTCTTAGCATCCGGTGCGCCGTCAACGCCGTAGATTAACACGCCTTCCATTGCATTAGCCGCGCGTAACGCAGCGATTGCGCCGAGTGCCGTCGGGTCATTAACGCACATAACTGCTGCGATGTCCGGATTGCCCTGAATGATGTTCTCCATGACGGGCATAGCGATTTCAAGCTGGCCTTCAGAACTCTGATCGGCTGCAATCGAGAACGTCGGGTTAGCCTCGATGATCTCTTTGAACTTAGCGATACGGTCGATGCCGGTCTTTGTCGTCGGATGGCCAAGGATAACGACTTTGCCGCCCTTAATTCTCTTCAGCATGTCCTCACCGCAGATCTGGCCGGCCGCTAAGTTGTCAGAGGCAACGATGCACGCGACTAAGTCCTCTTCATAGACCGGAGCGTCAACGTTGATAATCGGGATACCGGCCTCTTTGCACGCCTGAAGTGCCGGTGATACGCCCTGCCAGTCAACGGGATTTAAGAAAATCGCATCAACGCCCTGAGCAATTAAGTCCTCGATTTGGCTGATCTGTTTTACCTGATCAAGCGCCGGATCAAGAGTAATCAACGTGTCGCCGTTGGCCTCGACTTTAGCTTTAATGGCCTCGTTCATCGCGCCGAAGAACGGATTGTTCATCGTCATGTACGTCGCGCCGAACTTCTTTCCCTCAGCCAATGCCGCGCAGGCCGCCCCTAAAACAACCGCAAGAACTACTAACAACGCAAGTGCCTTTTTCATAACAAAAACTGCCCCCTTGTGAGTTAATGAAATTAAATTAAATTAAAAATAAAACGTGAAAATTAAAAAGCTTGTATAATGAATTATATAACATAAAAATAAATTTTATGAAAAATTTTTTATTAAATAAAAATTTTGGAAAGGGCGTAATGCTATGTATCATTTTCATGCTCGAGCCTCTCGCCATCGCTTCGGCAGCCGGCCTTACTCGCAGTCAGGCCGCTATCTTCTTGGAATTGACGCGGGGACTTCAAGCGTTAAATCTTTAATAATTGATGAGGGCGGGCATGTTCTTGATGTTGCGCGCAGCAAGTACGGCGTGGCACGCGCAAATAATTTATACGCAGAGCAGGATATAAATCAAATCTGGGATTCTTGCCTCGAGACTTTAAATATTTTAAATAAAAATAATCCCGGCGTGATGCGCAATGTAAAGGCCGTCGGCCTGTCAGGTCAGATGCACGGCCTTGTAATGATAGGCGAGGACGATTTGCCTTTAAGAGATGCAATCATATGGGAAGACCAGCGGTCAAGTTCTCAAATTCAAAAAATTTATGACGTGATAGGCCGCGAGAAATTTTGCGAATTGACTTTAAATAAATTAGCGCCGGGCTATTTAATTACGTCTTTACTCTGGGTGCATGACAACGAGCCGGAATTATTTGCAAAGATTAAAAGCGTCATGTTTGTAAAAGATTACATAAGATTTAAATTATGCGGCATGATAGCAACTGACGTGACCGACGCGTCGGGTTCGCCGATATTTGAGACGGCCAAGCGCGAGTGGGCGTGGAAATTTATCCGTGACTTAGAATTGCCTGAAGAAATTTTCCCGCCGTGCTTTGAAGCTTATGAGCTTGCCGGTGAAATTACTCAAGAAGCAGCGAAGCTCACTGGGCTTAAGGCCGGTACGCCGATAGTCTTCGGCGGCGGCGATACTCTGATGTCAGCCGTCGGCACAGGCACGGGCATTATTAAAAATTTCTGGGGCGTTAATATCGGCACGGGCTGTCAAGTTATCTGCGCTGCAAATCAGCCTTTATACGACAAAGAATTTAGAACTAATACGTTTTGCTATGTGAATAGCAAAGCTAATAATAAAGTAGAAAGACTTTGGATGTTAATGGGTACGAATTTGTGCGGCGGCGCGGCTATGCGCTGGCTTGCATCGCATTTATTAAATAATATTAAATTTGAAGAGCTTGACAGGCTTGCATCGAGTGCGCCGGCCGGAAGTGACGGCGTTATATTCCTGCCGTTCTTAAGCGGCTCACGCAACAATGCAGATATGCGCGGCATGTTTGCTGGGCTGTCGTTAAATCATGATAGATCGCATATTGCCCGCAGCATTATAGAAGGCGTGATATTCAGCCTTAAAGATTCTTATAATTTATTAAAAGATATAACAGGTTCAGAGCCTGAAGCTATTATCGCATCGGGCGGCGGCGCTGTGTCAGAGCTTGCATTGCAGCTTGAGGCAAATATTTTAAATAAGCCTATATACACAACTTGCAATCCCGAAGAGGCTTGCGTGGGTGCTGCTTTGACTGCCGCAGTCGGCGCAGAATTTTATGATTCGTTTAATGATATTTGCGCTTCAGCAGTGAAATTTAATAATAAAGTTATCGAGCCTGATGCAAAGCTTGCAGAATTTTATCAAGAGAGATTTGCAGCTTATAAAGATTTATTAGCAAGAAATTTTGAAATTTAAGATTAAGATTTAGGGGTTTTTTAATTGACAGAGCATATTGAGACTTTAGTTGAAATTATAACGGATTTTATACGCGGCAAGAAGATTAAGGAGCTGCAGGATTTTGCAGCTGATATTAACTCGGCTGACTTGGCCGATATTATGCAGGAATTAGACAACGAGCAGCGCGTAGTATTATTCAGGGCATTGCCCAAGGACTTAGCTGCCGACGCGTTCTCGTATTTTACGCCCGAGCTGACAGAGGAGCTTGTGTCGTTATTGTCTGATCCTGAATTAGGCGTGATAGTCGATGAGTTATTTTTAGACGATGCTGCTGACATGGTCGCGGAGCTGCCAGCCGATGTTGTGCGTAGAATATTAAAGAACGCCAGCGATGATACGCGCAGCGGCATTAATCAGCTGTTGCAGTATCAGGAAGACTCAGCCGGAAGTATCATGACGACCGAGTATATAGACTTGAGCGCTGACATGACAGTTGAAGAGTCGTTTAAACATATACGCGAGGTCGGCATGGATAAAGAGACTATTTACACTTGTTATGTAGTCGATAATAAAGAGACGTTAATAGGCGTTGTCACTGTCAAGACGCTTTTATTATCTAAATATGCAGATAAAATCGGCGATATTATGAGCAGCGCAAATATAATTTCAGTCTCGACTAACGATGACCGCGAGCATGTTGCAGAGATATTTCAGAAATATGATTTTATTGCGCTGCCTGTTGTTGACTCAGAAAATCATTTGGTCGGCATAGTCACGGTTGACGACGCAATGGAAGTCTTGGAAGAGGAGAACACCGAGGACTTTCAGAAAATGGCGGCCATGCTGCCGATTGACGAGCCTTATTTAAGCACCGGAGTTATAGAGCTTGCTAAAAAGCGCGTGCTGTGGCTGATGGTATTAATGATCTCAGCGACTTTATCGGGCTATATCTTAACGCATTATCAGTCCGTGTTCGCGGCAATGCCTGCGTTAATCGCTGCAATTCCAATGTTAATGGACACGGGCGGCAACGCCGGCTCTCAATCTTCTACATTAATAATACGCGGTATGGCAGTCGGCGAGTTAAAAATTACGGACGTGTTAAAAGTATTATTTAAAGAATTGCGCGTGAGCTTGTTAGTCGGCGGCACGTTAGCAGTCGTGAACGCATTATATAAATATATATTAAGCGGCGACTTGTTATTATCTATTACGCTTGGGCTAAGCTTATTTGCGACTGTTATATTTGCGCAGACGATAGGCGGGATGCTGCCGATTTTAGCGAAGTCATTAAAACTCGATCCGGCGTTAATGGCCTCGCCTATCGTAACGACTATAGTCGATGCCGGCAGCCTGACTTTCTATTTTGGTATTGCTAAGACAGTGATGAATTTATAAATTAAAATCATGCAGCATAAATTTATGACTTTATTTTTAGGCTTCGCAGCTGCGGCCTTTATGTTTTATTTTCCGTATTTCTGGGTCAGAGCGAGCAATCAAAGCGAAAAAGACTTTGGCTTATCAAGACCTGATGATATTTATAAATCGCTCTTAGCAGTGAGTGCCGCGCTTGCTCTGACATTAACGCCTTTGACTATCATATCGTATATATGGCCTGACGAATGGGGCGGCCCCGGGCCGTATCACAGAGAACTATGGAACGCAATCGACTTGCTCGGCGGCGGCATTGCTGCGGCAATTATCGAAGAGACTTTCTTTCGCGGCTGGATGCAGACTTTGATAGTACGTAAGGCCGGAGTTATCTGGGGAATTTTAATCACAAGCTTGATATTCGGCGCAAGCCACTTAGTAGTCATGACGGGCTGGCTGCGCTTTGCGACGTTCGGCCCGGGCATCGTAATGGGAATACTGCGGCATTATACAGGTTCGATTTATCCGGCTATGTTATATCACGCAATATGCAATATCTGGGCAGTCTGGTACGCGCCGGTATTATAAATTTTTAAATTTCATAATTTTATAACCGACAATAATATTAGATAAAATTAATAATTAAAATTAAATTTCGCAGGTAACGGGAGGAAATTTTTACTCATGGAAAATAGAAACAATGCGCAGATGACGTATCAGGCAACGCAGATCTCAACAGCAACGAAAGAGCAGTTATTGCTTATCACTTATGACATCGGCATTAAGGCGTGCCGCACGGCTGAAGCAGCGTTGAGCGGCGATGAGGCGAGCCGCGACTTCGGCCTTGCCAACCGTGAGATTATACGCGCTCAGGAAGTAGTCCGCGAGCTGATGGTAACGCTCAACACCGAGAAGGGCGGCGACATGGCCAAGAGCTTAGTGCAGTTATATGACTACATGTATCAGCTCTTAGTCGAGGCGAATATTAAGAAAGAGACTGAAAATATCGTGACGGTGCGCGGAATGCTTGAAGAACTTAAAGAGACGTGGGAAGGTGCGCTTGTGCAGCTGTTGAAAGAATATCAGGCCGCCCATCCCGAAGATGCTGATTTAAAGAATGCGCTGACTGACATAGGCGAGAAGCCCGCAGCAGCGTCAGCTCAGCCGCAAGTGCAGACTCAGAGCTTAAAGCAGCCTGTCGCCGCCGCATCAGCTTATGGCAATATGCCCAAGGCGCAGCCTAAAATTATCACGCAGCAGCCCCAGCAGCAAAAGCAGCCTCAAAAGGCCGGTTTCACTCTTGCGTTTTAATTATAATTCTGACTTGAATAATAATATTAATAATAATAATTTAAGCTTAAGCTCTAACGTTAAGGAATTATTAACGCGCGAGCTTGAGCTTTGCCGGAAGTTAAGGGCGATGATCTCACGGGAGCTCGAGGTCATCGTCCTTGATAACGACATGGACGCATTGTTAAAAATTTTAAATCAAAAATCTGAAGTCATCTCAGAAATGCAGTTATTGGCCGACTCGTGGCTTGACGTAATTAACGACAGTGATAATAACCCTGCTGATTTAAATAATAATAATTTTAATTTAAATAACGAGGGCTTTGTTGCCGGAAAAATTTTAGCGATGTTTCCTGACAACGACGAGATTAAATTATTGATTGACCAGACCAGAGACATAGCCGACAGCATCATGAAGGCTGAGGATCAGGCGCAGGCGGAGCTTGAAAAATACGCCGCCGGCCTTAGGTCGCAGATGGCCTCACGCACTCACACCCGCAACGCCGCAGCTGCCTATTCAAAAATGGGAGGTTCATTGATTTAACGAGATGCCGCGAAGTTTAAAGTCAATTATACTCAGCAAATTTTCCCGCACCGTTATTCAGGCGCGGGCTTTATTATTATTTATAACTTTATGCTTATCTACAATAATAATTTTTTTAAATTTAAATTTAAAAGCGGCGCAGGCTGTTAGCTATAATGCGCGGCGGCTTAGCAGACCTGAAGCTTATACTGCACGGCAAGCTAAAAAAGCTAAAAAAGCTAAAAAAGCTAAAGCTAAAAAAAATAATAAAGCTGTAAGCGATGATATTAATAATAATATTGATATAACTGATAAGGATTTGCGGCGGGAGATCGCGATAGGGCGCAAGGCGCTGGCGCAGATCGAAGAGCAGTGGCCGCTGACGTCAGACCCGATTGCCCAAGCGCGTCTGACAATGATATTAAACCGGCTCGAGCCTCACATGACGCGAAAAATTCCGTATGAAATTAGACTGATTAAAACTGAAGTCAAGAACGCATTTTGTCTGCCCGGGGGCTTTATATTCTTCACGACCGGGATTTTAAATTTATTAAAGACTGATGCAGAGATCGCGGCGGTGATGGCTCACGAGATGATACACGCTGACCGCAAGCATAGCCTGCGCATGGCCGCTGAGAGCAATAAAGTTACGCTCGGCGCGTTGGCCGTAATGTTATTAAGTCAGGGCGCAGCCGTGCCGATTATATTAGCTCAGGTAGCGCAAATAGCTATCATGAACTCTTACACTATAGAGCTTGAGGCCGAGGCCGACAGCTTAGGTCTCGACGCGCTCATCGAATCGGGCTATCCGCCGGGCGGCATGGTAACGCTGATGGAGAAATTTCTAAACGAAGAGATGAAAGAACCGATACGCGAGTATGGAATTTACATGAACCATCCCGACTCGCCGAAGCGTCTTGCATCGGCCATTAATAAATTAAATAAATTAAATATTCCGGTCAACCGCAAGCTGCCGTTAGGGCTGCTCAGAACTTCAATTCAAAATAATAATAATAATAATTTAAATTTATTAATCGACGGCGAAGTAATTTTGAGCGTGAGCAATACGCCGGAGAATTTAAATATTTTGAGCGAACTTAAATCTAATCTTGATAAATATTTGCAGCTGGAGCTTGCGCCGTACGACATTCACTCGGCAAATAACGCGCTGTATATCAAGAACTCAAAAATTTTCAGCTTGAGCAGCGATAATAATATTAATATAGAGCAGCTGAAGCAAAATTTACTGCAGAGCATCGATAGGGCGCGGCGCAAACATCCGGCGAAATATTTTAAATAAAATTTTTGCGGCGTAAGCATAGGCGTAGGGCTGATAAAAATAATCAGGGGGCATATTAAATTTGCAGAAAAATTTACAGGAAGCTAAGAACGCGAAGAACGATGAATTTTATACGCAGTACGATTACATTCAGCGTGAGATTAACGCGTATCTTGAATTTGATCAAGATGCGTTCAGAGGCAAGACTGTATTGCTGCCTTGCAATGATTTAGAACATAGCAATTTCACAGGATTTTTCGCGCAAAACTTCGAATATTTTGGGCTGAAAAAATTAATCTCGACAAGCTACGCTAAAAATAGCAACAAGCAATTTACTTTTCAGTTTTATGCAAGCGAGCTTGAAAAGAATAGCCCCAAATACGACCCTGCCAAAACTGACACCAACGGCAAAATTTTTATTTTAGACAGAGCAGCTAATGGCACTCACAGGTTAGATATTCACGACTTGAAATGGGATTATTTGCAGGGCGACGGCGATTTCAGAAGTCCTGAAGTCAAAGCATTAAGAGACGAGGCAGATATTATAATTACTAATCCGCCGTTTAGTTTGTTCAGGGAATTTTTGAGTTGGATCATCGAGGCCGACAAAAAATTTTTGATTATCGGCAATATTAACTGCATAACTTATAAGGAAGTATTTCCGTTGATTAAGGATAATAAAATTTGGCTCGGTGCATCCGGCAGCAATAGAGACGTTGTCTTTGAAGTCCCGGAAGATTATGAAGTGTCGCCAAGCGACAGGGCGAAAGCGGAGAAGCTCGGTTACTTTGGAAATTACACAACTCAGCGCAACACTTGCTGGTTCACGAATTTAGATCATGGCCGCCGCCACGAGCCGTTAATCTTAATGAACATGGCCGATAACATGAAATTTAATAAGACTATCGTCAAGCAGGGCAAGAAATATTTTAAATATGATAATTATGATGCTATAGATGTTCCCGTCACTCAAGCTATCCCGAGCGATTACGACGGCGTGATGGGCGTGCCGGTGAGTTTTCTTGATAAGTATTGCCCCGAGCAGTTTGAGATTTTAGGGCTTACTTCAGGAAGAAATGAGTTTGATAAAGAAGCTTGGCCTACTAAAAGATATGAGAATGCCTTGCAGCATAATTCAGATGGGACAACTGCGAGCGGCAGTAAGGCTAACACCCGTGCAACTATTTTATTAGAAGATGAACCGACCGGAGTATATTATACAGCTGATAACGCCGACGGGCCGTTTCAAATTATGTACGCAAGAATTTTAATCCGCTGGAAGCAGCCGCCGGAGCAGCGTATATAATAAATAAAAATTAAATTTAATTTTAAATTTAAATTTAAAT
>JAFUXM010000173.1 GCA_017470785.1 Synergistaceae bacterium | reverse complement strand
GTAAGCTGATTGATAGCTATGCAGATCATAACTTGATCGTGAACTCAGGGCGCGAGCGGCTTGCTGAGCTTGCAGCAGGGCTAAGCAGCAAATTTATCACGCAGCTCGGCATCGGCACTGGCACAAGCCCCGAGGCCGAAGATGATACGCAGCTTGAAAATCAGCAGCTGTTCGCACTAAGTTCTTGCAGCACCGACGGCCGCGACGCTAAATTTGACTTCGTCATCACGCCGGAGCAGGCCAATGGGCTTAAAATCACTGAGTTCGCGCTGTTCTGCAGTGATGATACTATGTTCAGCCATAGGGTGCGCAAGACGCAGAGCGGCGAAGTTCGCGGCATCGAGAAAGAGAATGATATTCAGATCGAGGGCTACTGGGTCATTCACTTCTAATTATTAGCTGTGCTAAACTAAGCTCAGGCCGGACGGGCTGGGCACGGCGCAAATTTTTATCGTAACTAAATCACACCAAAGGAGCGGATTTAAAATGGCAGTTAATGAGCAGGACTACACGGGGTTTGCACTCGACCCCGCGACGGGCAAGCGCCACACTTTGCAGCACTTGCCCGAGGACATTACGGAGTGGGAGCCGCAGGTCTACATGCTGGAAGAGGACGACAAGGTGCTGGCGGGCATTCAGGGCGTTGTGAATTTGCCGCTGCAGGAGCTGACCAACCGCACGGCGTATCTCAAGGCCGAGATAGCCAAACGCGGCGCGGTCACCAAGACCATCACGCTGGCGGCTTCAGGCTGGACAAGCGCGGCTGATGCAGACGTTGAGTCCAGACTCGGCAGCTACGTTTACACGTACGAAGACGCTGACATTGCAGCAACTATGATACCGCAGATAATTCCAACGCCGCAGAGCTTAAGCACTGTGCAGACTTCAGGGATTAACGACATCGTGCAGACGCTTGACGGCAAATTATTGCTTTGGGCGGATCAAGTCCCCAGTGAAGACATCACGGCGCAGCTTACTTTATTTGCCGTCGCAAGTTCTATTGCAGCTGGCGACAGCTCCGACACTTCGGCTACTCTAAATGAAAATGACATCAGCGACGTGATCAGCGGCGTATACGAGGACGACGGAGTATAAGGCATTGACACGGCGCGCTGGTCAGCGAAAATTCAAATCGCAGATTAATATTTTTGCTTGACATAGCCGCCGCGTTTTGTGTTAGAATAGAAATGCAGCAAAAATTATTTCAGCGAAAGGAAGTTTGATTTCCATGGCAGATTTAACCAACCCCAACAGCCACGTCACGAAGGCCAACTTAGCGGCAGTCATGACGGGAGTAGGGTCAATCAACGACGCGCGTTTCCTCAAGATCGCGGACAAGGGTGCACTTGCGACGCTCGATGAAGTGAGCAAGGCTCAGCTCTCCAGCGCACTTAGCGCCGAGATCACGGGCAAGGCCGACAGCTCGACTACCCTTGCAGGCTACGGCATCGCCGACGCTTACACTAAGGCCGAGGTCGACGCGAAAATCACTGCGACGTATAAGCCGAAAGGCTCACTCGCTGCAGCAGACATCGTGTCGAGCTTATTAGCAGCAGCCAACGAGGGCTACGTCTACAACATCACCGAAGATTTCACATCAACGGCTGACTTCGTCGAAGGCGCAGGCAACACTCACACTGCCGGCACTAATATCGTCGTCGTCAACACGGCTGCCGCCGGTGAGACTGCGGTCTACAAGTTCGACGTCATGGCCGGTATGGTCGACTTATCGAGCTATGCGACGAAGGCCGAGGTCGCTGCCCTCACGCCTCAGGACGTGCAGGACATCATCGACGGCACGTACGCAGCTTAGGCTTAGGCTTAATCCAACTTTGCAAGTCTAAATCCTCCGGGATTAATCGCGGCGGGCGGGGCTGTCACAGCTCTGCCCGCTTTTTTACTGCAAAAGGAGGCAGTTGGACATGAGCATAATTGCAAGTTCTTTTTACACTTTCTGGCGGGAGTTAAAGCCGCTGATAATCGGCTCTAACAGCTTCACAGTCCCGACTTCAGCCTGGACTAAGTTCATACCCGAAGACCCCGAAGAGCTCGAGGCACTTGACGAGGCTGAACTTGAAGCACTCGAGGCCGAGGAGTTCGCTTACTATGCGGACATCACTGCGCCGGGTATCACCGCAAGCGACATCGTTACCTGTCTAATCGATGCAGGCAGCATCGAGGCAGCCGAGAGCGCGGGGTTATCAGCAAGGCCGGAAAGTCTCACGGGCAAAATCAGGCTCAGGGCAAACAGCGTGCCAACTCAGGCCATCACCGGCAGATATTGGCGCAATCGCAGCTTGAGCTAATTAATATATTACAGACAGAAAGGATGATATTATCATGGCATTCGGAGAGATGATCGGCAAGAAGTACTTCGGCGACGGCGCTGCTGTTGCAGTTAGTACGAAGGTCGGCAATCTAAATTCACTCGCAACGAGTAATAAAACCAGCGTCACAGCGGCAATCAACGAGCTTGCGGAGCACGTTGCCGCCGCGCTGAATACCGCTAACACCGCCGCAAATAATACAGTCGTTCTCGGCAACAGGGTCGGGTTGCTAAGCGACTTGCCAACTGAAGATCAGACCAGCATCGTTGCAGCAATCAACGAGCTTGCGGGCAACGGCACACTTAGCAGCAAAGACAGCCCGGCGTTCACACTGACAGGTGACAACTTAACTTCAAGCGACGCGTCAAACTATACGCTGACTATCGCAACTAAGATGGGCATTCCGCAGACTATTACAGCCGGTTACATCGGCGCGGGCGTGTTCGCGGCTGCAAGCTCTGATAACTCAATCGCAACAACCTCAGTCAACAACAAGACTTTAACAGTCACGGCCTTGCAGCCCGGCAGCTGCACGATTTACTG
>JAFUXM010000172.1 GCA_017470785.1 Synergistaceae bacterium | reverse complement strand
GTCATCCTCCGTTGCCTTAATCGAGACATCATAAATCATCTCTTTGCCGCTCCTTTCAATTAAATACACGTCAAAAAATTTTCCGTTTGAGTGCTCACGAATAACACGAATATATAAATATATACACATAAAGCCGACAAGCTCCGCAAGTATGAACGCCAGCCACACGCCGGTCAGCCCAAACGGCTTTGACAGAAGCCACGCAAGCGGCACGACTGCTAAAAATCCCTCGACAAATGACAAAATATTTGCGGCAGTCCGCTGCTGTACAGTTGTATAGTAATACAGCATTAAAAACGTGACAGCGACGCCGATTAAGCTGATTGAGAACAGACGTATAGCATTCGCTCCTTCGGCCATGAGTTCCGGCGGAAGATTAAACAGCGAAAGTATCGTCTGCGGGGACAGCAGGACAAACAGCACAAACGCTCCGACTAATAACAGCGTGAATTTCAGAACGTGGCGGGCTAACATGCGAATGCCCTGATAATCTTTTTCGCCGTAAAGCACACCAACGATAGGGATCATTGAGCGATGTCCTCCGGATATAAACATTGAGACAAAACTTAAACATGAAACGCATACGGCATAAATCGTCATTGCGCCTGCTCCTCCAGTTTTGCCAAGAATAGCATAAATGCACCAGACCTTTAGCGATACAAGACCGACACCGGAGGCCGCTGGAACTCCTGAACGTATTAAATTAAAGCTCAATGATATAAATGATTTCAGCCCGTTGCTTAAGATATTTACAAGCCTGAAAGTTCGTTCGGACGATTTAAAGTATCCTATCATCAAATAGCCCGACCCGACAATATCGCTAATTACAGTCGCAAGTGCAGCACCCTCTAATCCCATTTTTAAAGGGCCGATTAAAAGCAGGTCAAGTCCGATATTAACGACCTGACCGATCAGTACTGCACGGCTCACAAGACCGGCCATGCCGTCGGAACGTATCAAAACGCTTATTCCGCCCAAAGCTATCATGAATGGGAAGCGCCATATTAAAATATGCAGATACGCCCAGCCGCCCTCAACGAGTGCGTCAGCTGAGGATAAAAAGCGGGCAATCTCTCGAGTAAATGGCAGGCATAAAAGCGTTATTAACGCACCAATTCCAAAACATAAAAATGTAACGGCACTGAAAATTCGATTTGCCTCGTCGTGTTGACGCGCTCCGGAGGCAATTGCGGCAAGCCCTCCAGAGCCGACGGATATAAGCATCATAATTGCCGCAACAAGCTGATTTAGCGGCATACAAACTCCAACGCTTGCCATTGCACCAGCGTTAATAAAATTTCCTACTATAATGCTGTCGACAATAACACCAAGCTGTCCGGCCATTGTTGACAGTACAGTAGGGATAAAGAACTCGCGGAATTTACTGTTGACCAGAACGCCGGACTTAAAATAAGCTGTCTCAGTCATGTTTAATTATTAGCCTCCTTTACAGATATAGTAAAAGAACTCAAAAAGCATCCCCAACCTTACGGCCAAATTCCTATGGCCGTAAATCCTCCTCGCCATTGCATGGCTCTCTCCCTCTTACAGGGGCGCGCTTCAGTCTCCTCTGAAATGGGAGATGTCACGAAGTGACAGAGGGGTGCAAGCTTTTAAGTCCTTTACATGTAACGCAGACAAAGCATAGTCAAATCGTCGGTCTGCGGAGCTGTACCCACAAAATCTTTAACACGTCCATGTACATATGATATAAGCTCTTTAGCACTGCTGTTATTAAATTCGTTCAGCGTGTCCAGCAGCCTATCATCCCCAAAGAAATCATGCTCTCCGTTCTCGGCTTCGGTCAGGCCGTCCGTGTATAAAAACAGCCAGTCGCCGTGATTAAGCGTAATCGTCTCCTCGCGGAACACAGCTTTGTCGTTAATGCCTAAAAAACCGTTTTGAGCCATGGGAAGATATTCAAAGTTTGACAGCTCACGCCGTGACATCAGCGGCGAATTGTGTCCTGCGTTGACATATGTAAATTTCCCGGTGCGGCGGTTTAATATTCCCGTAAACACTGTCACAAACATCATGCCGTCGGTGTGATTGCAAAGCCAAAGATTAGCCGCGTCAAGGGCCTTGGCAAGAGCCCCGGGGCTATCTGGAACAAAGCTCCAAAGCAGCCCCATAGATACGAGCATAAATAACGCCGCCGGAATCCCTTTTCCCGATACGTCAGCAATAGTAATGACGACGCGGTCTTCGTCAAGGACGTAAAAATTATAAAAGTCCCCGCCGACCTCTTTTGCGGCCTCCATGGATGCATATAAATCTACACCGGAAATATTAAAGTCCGTCGATAACATTGACAGCTGAATATCCCGTGCAACGTTCAGCTCCGCCTGTATCTGCTCCTCTTTTCTTGCGGCCTGCGTCAAATTTTCAACATATCTGACGTTCTGCTCCTCCATTATGTCAATACTGCGGGCAAGGCGTCCTATCTCGTTGGACATTTGAATTGACGCGCTGAGCTTCGATTCAGGCATGGTATTTTTTTCAGCAAATCGTAAAGTCTCACGTGTTATGGTCTTAAGGGGATTTAAGAGCCACTTGCGCAGCCCCCACGCAAAAAGAGGCATGATAACCGCAAACAACAGCACAGCCGAAAACATAACTCTTTGAGCGTGTTTTTCAATAGCAGTGCGCAAAATTTCCATTTTTTTCTGGACGCAGATAAGCCCGACAATTTCATTATTTTCTGTCTTGACGGGTATAATGACAGTCAAGTGGTCTTCCTCCCACTGCTGGGGATGCATAACTACAGCGCGTTTTGCCCCCTGATATATTTCGGCGTAAGCTTTTCGCTGATTTTTGCCGGAGTTTACGACAGCACCGACTGGGCTTAATTTCAAATCAGGATGATCTTGAAACAACGATGGGTGAATCGCCGTAAGACCAAACTTAATACGTTCGTAGTTCTCTCCTTCAGTCTGAATAAGATAGATCATCAAAACTCCCTGAGAGTTACGGTCTGCCAGTTTCTGCCATTCTTCCTGAATTTTATGATACTCCTCCGGGTGTTCTCCGCCGTCCGGCGAAACGTAGTCGTCAATATGATCAGGATTGAGATATAAACGCGCGGTTCGTGCGGTCTGAAAAGCTGAATAGACGTAACTCTCCGTCACAGCCTGATGTATCTGCCGACTTCCAACGTTAGCCATGACGAGAACAAATAGCAGAAAACTCAGGCTCATAATAGTCAATGCCTGAGTTGTAAGACTTGTCTTAAAATATTTTAAATATTTAATCATTCTCAAGCGGGATGTGATCGCTGAAGTGGGACATTGCGAACACGTCCTTTACGACGTTGTTTGCGTGAATAATTTTTATTGAGCCGTCGGATATAGCACGCTTTGCTTTCAGTAGTGAGCGCAGCCCTGCTGAGGAGATATACTCCAGACCGGCAAAGTCCAGTATTACGTCCTTTATACCTGAAACCGCCGCCTCAAACTCATTGTCAAACTCTTTTGACGTAACAGTGTCCAGACGTCCCGTGAGGGTCAATGTGAGGGATGTTCCCTCGACGCTTTTTTTAATTTCCAATGACATTACAGAAACACTCCTTTTTAAAATTTATCCAGCCGTAAGCCTAAAGCCTCAAGACTGAATTTAATTTGCAATTCGTGCGGCACGAGAGGATGAAAAATATTTTGTCATTTTTCTATCCGCCGCCTTTTTCATATTTAGTTTTATTTAATCAGACTTAAAGTTACTTATATATCTATACGCTAAACACACGCCCTTTCCGCAAAAAATAATTACAATACTGCAAAAATCATTAATTTTTTAAATATACTATAAAAATTATAAAACTAACATAAGCAAAAATAAGTATAACGGAGAGACGTACACGTATCAGCAAACGTGAAGAGGCTGAGAAAGGCAAGAAAAAGACGGTAGCAAATAACGCCCCAAATTTTTTGTGTTTCTTAATCTTTAAGAATTATCATATTCAGCCTGTAAAAGAACTGTTCATTCTTATGAATTATTATGTGTTCAGGCGGAATTAACTTTATTTTTTACCAATAAGTATTTCTTGATTTGCCTGTTATATTAATAATTTCTTTATTGTTGTTCCGTGTCCCGTAAAAAGGCTTGCTTGCAATAATATATTATATAAATTTTGCATAATTCTATCATCGGGCACAAGCTCAATAATCTTACTTTCAAATTTTTTAAACTGTTCCATTTTGCGCTTTAAAACGCTGTCTATGTCTTCTAATATTTTTAAGGCAATAGAAATAACCCCTAATACAAATGGAGTTAAGTCCCCCAAAATTTATATCTAAGTCAGTGTCATGCAGCAAAGCGTAGTATGCCTTTTTATCTTTATTAATTGTTAAAGAAATCTTAGACCCAGCAAATGATGAAAATGTTTAGCAAGATAGCAAAAGGTAATAAAACGGACTGTCCGCCGTTGCCATTATAGAACGAGTGAATATACGCGAAATAATTGCGAAGCAAGACAGGAAGTTCTGTGTTATTAATTATATCAAGTGCCATATTAAAGCTTCGATAATTTTTTCTTCTGGATACAAGCCTTGATGTAATATCTTATCGGTATTTGTTATTACTTTTACAGTATCTTTGTGAAATATTTTCCAGTCTAATTCATCTGTAGGGTTATCCCAGATGACTTCTTTATGTATAAAATCATCGTATAACTTCCTTCTAAAAAATTATCAAGAATTTATGTTAAAAACTCTTGATAATTTGAGATAATTTGATTGGAGAAGCTAATTGATATTGCCAGCGCGGAACCCGTTTTGTTGGCGCGGGCTTGTACACTCTTTCTTGTCCGATTGGTGAAAGCAGATTTAAGCAATGATTAAAATCGGAGTGTTTTGATTTATAATAACAAGCAGGGTACTTTTTCCCTAAATATCCAGGTCAAAAAGTGTCCGCAAGCCACGAGACAATTATATTAGTCTCGTGGAAATTTTGAAATAAGCTTTGTAGCGAGGAGGGTATAATTTAATGAACAGCAAGCAAACAGCGAGCATAGCAAAGACAAGAGCGGCAGGCGCATCTCTTAGATACTCTAAACAAGTTAAAACTCAGTGCCGAAGAGTGCAAGGCTCAAGATCTTATAGAGCATGTTAAGAGAAGAGCCGTGTTCTGTCTGCGTTATCTATAGACTTAATTAATTTATAAAATTTAAAATTTAAAAAGGAAGCGGTTATTATTGAGAATTTAAATTATTTTAAATCCGGAGCTCTCGTTAATAAAAAGTTCAGAGAATTCCTTATACCGACAGTGCTGTCAACTATGGCCGGACAGCTCGGCGTGATTATAGACAGCATTATAGTCGGCAATTTAATTAATTCAGCAGCGATGGCCAGTGTCGGGGTCTGCATGCCTCTTAATCAGCTTGCTGGTGCGGTCATGATGCTCGTATCCGTCGGCGCGGGCGGTCTTGCTGCCATAGCCTTAGGAGCGCGTCAACATGACGAGGCCAATCAGATTTTCAGTGCTGTTTTTATTCTATGTTTCGGTGTGGGAACTTTAATAACTCTCCTGTGTCTGCCGTTCACGCATGAGCTCTCGCGCTTTCTTGCGTCAGCTGATGATATTGTTAGTAGCGTCTGGGCTTATCTGCATATATTAGTCTATCGCTTTCCGTTCATGTTCGCCCTTGGAGGCATAAGCGTATTAATACGTTCTGACGGGATGGCAAAACTTGCGAGTTACGCCGTTCTAATCGGTCAGATTGTGAATATAAGCCTTGATTTAATATTAATAGGCCGGTTTAATATGGCACTGGAGGGCGCGGCCTTAGCTACTGTAATAAGCGACATAGCCGGCGCAGGTTATTTATTAGCGCGTTACTTCGCTTCTCAAAAACGCACTTTCAAGCTTGTAAATATCTTAAATAATATAAAGGCCTTTATATTATTAAGCTTTAAGTTAATGCGTGCAGGAGTTCCGGTGGTGTCAGGAATTGGCCTTATATCAGCTAAAGTCTGGTGTATTTACGGCATTTTGGGGCAAACGGGAGGAGCTGGGGCAATGACGCTCTATGCCGTGTGTATGTCGTGTCTCGGTGTTGTCTCGATGTTCATCGCCGGAGCAAGTAATGCGATGTCACCCATTGAAGGCATGCTTTACGGCGAGAGAGACTATCACGGAGTTCGTATGCTGGTTCGCCGCGTCATGTGTTTTGCGCTCTGTCTGACTGGTGTGTTTGTGCTGTTTGTCCTTCTGTTCCCACAGGCAGTTCTATCACTATTTAATATCCCGCCGGAACTCACGTCAGAAGGAGCGAAAGCCGTTCGCCTGTTTGCAGTCAGTACGCTTGGCGTTACGGCTACGTTCTTGATAATTTTCCATTATACGACAGTTCAGCGGCGCGATGCCGCAAATATTCTGTCCGTCGTTGAGGGATTTGTCGCTGTCGTGCCTGCCGCATGGATTTTATCAAAGGCTATGGGAGTGACGGGCGTGTGGCTGGCTTTCATACTTGCTGAACTCGCGGGATTTGCATGCCTGTATTTATATGTCCGGTTCGTCTGTAAACGCTCTGACGGGAAGCTCACGGACTTTTATTTAATCGAGAAGAGCGGCAAAGAATTATTATACGACGTCTCACTCAAGGCCACGGAGCAAGACGCGGCTAAGCTCTCGCATGAGGCCGGGAAAGTTTTGACTGAGAACGGCGTTGATGGCTTGACGGCTACGCGTGCTGCTTTCGCTCTTGAGGAGATGACGGCAAATTTAGCTAATTACCCAAATAATAAACAGGCTGCTGATATAGATATAAGGATTAGCAATGCTGACAGGCGAATTATACTTGCGCTGCGCGACAACGGACGGGCGTTCAATCCTGTCGAGTACAGCCCTGACGAGCAGACAGACTACAGGACGGACGGGATTATG
>JAFUXM010000171.1 GCA_017470785.1 Synergistaceae bacterium | reverse complement strand
GACTAATTATGAGATTACGACCCGCAAGAGCGATCAGGTCGTAACGCCCGGCGGCGTACGGCGCTTGTCGGCGTCTGTCTTGATCGACGATAAAAATAATGAATTAACTAATGAGCTAATGGATAACTTGAGAGCCGTTATCTCGTCAGCTATCGGCTTGAACCCTCAAAGGGGCGACTCGTTGGTCGTGCAGTCAATGCGGTTCTCAACTGCATTTGCAGACGCAATGGCTGAAGAGCTGCGGCAAGAGAGGCTATGGCGGATTATATCGGGCTCTGTGATATTCGCAGTTTTATTATTATTTGTCTTAGCAGCTGTTTTATTGTGGCTGAAGCGGCGCCGCGACAGGATGGCAGTCGAGGAGATACAGGCCGAGGGCCGCAAAGTCCCGACGATTCAGGAGATGCTTACGTCACCGGACTTGCTCGCGTTTCAGGGCGAACTCGCTGTACTCGAAGAGCAGCTTAAAGCTTATGCGAGAAATAATCCGGAGGAAGTCGCCAATCTCGTTACGGAATGGCTTGCCGCTGATGAAAGTTAGTTAGAAATTAATTTATTTATATATATAAATGGAGAATAATAGATGGCAAAGTCAGGGAGCGCGACGTTAAGCAAGAGCATATCAGGCCGTGAGAAGATCGCGGTGCTGATGGTATCGCTTGGGAGCGAGATCGCTCCTGAGATTTATAAAAAGCTTGACGACGCTACTATTGAGTTAATCACGCTTGAGATTGCGAACTTGCGCAAAGTTACGCCTGAGACGAAGCTTGAAGTGCTGAAAGAGGCGCAGGAAATTTTAATGGCGCGTGAGTTCATGGCTCGGGGCGGTGTTGATTATGCAAGGGATGTCTTGGAGAAGGCGTTAGGGCCGGAGCGGGCGCAGAATTTATTATCACGCATCACTGCAAGCTTGCAGGTCAGGCCGTTCGACTTCGTGCGCCACACGGACGCTACGCAGGTCTTGGGCTTTATCCAGAACGAACATCCGCAGACCATAGCGTTAATACTGGCTTATCTCGAGCCGCCGCAGGCTGCTTTAATATTAAGCGGACTTGCGCCTGAGATGCAGGCCGAGGTGACGAAGCGCATCGCGAACATGGATAGAATTACGCCGGAAGTGTTGAGAGAGGTGGAGCGCGTGCTGGAGCGCAAGTTAAGCTCGGTCATGGGGCAGGACTTCACGATGGCCGGCGGCATAGACTCGGTCGTGTCGATAGTCAACAGCGCGGACAGGACGACCGAACGCAATATCATGGAATATTTAGAGGAAAACGATCCGGAGCTCGCCGAGGAAATCAAGAAGAGATTATTCGTGTTCGAGGACATTATGCGCTTGGACGACAGATCTTTACAGAGAATTTTACGCGACGTGGACTTAAAGGAACTGAGCCTTGCGTTAAAGGGCGCGACAGAGGAATTGAAGACGAAGTTCTTCAAGAATATGTCGAAGCGTGCGGCGGAGATGCTGCAGGAGGACATGGACTTCATGGGACCGGTGCGCGTAAAGGACGTGGAAGAGGCGCAGCAGAAGGTCGTGAACGTCGTGCGCAGCTTGGAGGAACAGGGCGAGATAGTGATTGCGTCCGGCGGAGAGGACGAGTTAGTTGTCTAGCGTCTTATCGCATCAGCGCGTACTCAGGGCGGTGCGGCTATTGCCCGATGCCGTTAAAATCGGTGTGGGCGCGGAGAGCGAAATTGAAGCTGAGGCTGAGCAGGCAGAGGCTGAAATTAAAGAGCAGGAGCAAGAGCAAGATAAACATAAACAAGAGTTAGAGCAGGAGAGAGCTGCAGCTCTGAAAAAATCGGACGAGCGGCTCTCTCCGCTTTTAAATAAGCAGAATAAAGAGCTTACGCAGAAAGTGCGGGAGCTGCAGGAAGAGCTTGACAGGCTTGAAATCGAAAAATTAGGGTTGACTGAGGCTAAAAATAAATTAGAGGCTGAGATCGAGGGCGTGAAGGCCGACTATGAGAATCGCAAGCGCGAGATCGAGGCCGGCGCTGAAGAGGCCGCGCGTCAAGCAGCCGACGAGGCAAGAGCTAAAGGCCATGACGAGGGCTTTAATTCCGGTCACGCCGAGGGCTTGGCCGCCGCTCATAAAGAGGTCGAGCAGGAATACTTAGATAATTTCGCGGGCTTGATGAATATATTAAACGGGATTAATAGCAAGCTTGACGCGAGTTTTGCGGAGCTTGTGAATTTAAATCAGCCCAGAATGGTTAGGTTATGGAGCGAGATGTTAAAGCGTATGCTTGCCCGGCAGGTTGAATTAAATCCCGAGACTGTAGAAAGCGTGCTGAGCGATGTATTAACGCGCCTGAGCGACAAGAGCCAGATTGTAATTTACTTGTCGCCGGAGGACGCGCTGCGCCTCGAGGGCAATATGGACGTGAAGTTTCAGGAAGTGTTAAGAGGCGTGCATAAGCTTGAAGTCAAGTCAGATCCGAACGTTGAGACGGGAAGCTGTCTAGTCGAGACTAATTTGGGCGTGTATGACGCTCGGTGGCGCACGCAGCTCAGCCAGATTGAGTCAGTGATAGACAATATTTTCACGCAGATAAATAAAAATGATTAAATTAAAAAATCATGAGCAGCGAGTATAGTAATGACTTGTTAGGTCTCTTAGGCGTTGATTTGCTGCAGACGCCGCTAATAAAAATTAACGGCAGAGTTGTGCAGGTTGTAGGCTTAGTTGCTGAGTCGCAGGGGCCTGATGTTAGAGTTGGTGACTTATGCCATATATGCTTCAGGGACGGCTCGCATGAGCTTGATGCAGAAGTTGTTGGCTTCAGGGAAGATAGAGTATTATTAATGCCGCTTGGAAATTTACAGGAAGTAGGCCCGGGCTGCGATGTCGTTTCTACTAATCATCCGTTGGAGGTTGCAGTCGGTGATGCGTTATTAGGCCGGGTCTTAGACGGCTTAGGCCATCCCATTGACGACAAAGGGCCGATAGCAGCGACTGACTTTTACCCGTTGTATGCTACGCCGCCTCATCCGCTTAAGCGCAAGATGGTTGATACGCCTTTGTCAGTCGGAGTGCGGGTAATTGACGGGATGCTGACGCTTGGCAAAGGCCAGCGTATCGGCATATTTGCAGGCTCAGGCGTCGGCAAGAGTACGCTGTTAGGAATGATGGCAAGATATACGACAGCGGACGTGAATGTAATATCGCTTGTCGGCGAACGCGGCCGTGAGGTTAGAGAATTTATAGAGCGGGACTTAGGCCCTGAAGGTCTTAAGCGGTCTGTGTTAGTGATTGCGACGTCGGATCAGCCGGCGTTGATACGTTTAAAATCTGCTATGACTGCGACTGCAATAGCTGAATATTTTAGGGATCAGGGCAAAGACGTTTTATTAATGATGGACACGGTGACGCGTGTTGCGAGGGCGCAGCGTGAAATCGGCCTTGCGATAGGCGAGCCGCCGGCGACCAGAGGCTATACGCCGTCGGTGTTTGAGATGCTGCCGCGGTTATTGGAGCGTGCGGGGGCAGGTGAAAAGGGCAGCATTACTGGAATTTATACGGTGTTAGTTGACGGCGACGACATGAACGAGCCGGTGGCTGACACCGTGCGCGGTATTCTTGACGGCCACGTAGTTTTATCGCGGCGCATTGCGTCACGGAATTTCTATCCGGCAGTGAGCGTATTGGAGAGCGTGAGCCGCGTTATGCCGGTGTTGGTATCGCGTGAGCATTTAGACGCAGCCGGCCGCGTGAGAGATTTATTAGCTACGTATGCTGAGTCCGAGGACTTAGTTAATATCGGTGCGTATAAGCCTGGCTCTAATCCCAGAGTTGACTGGGCTTTGGATAATATGGCCGATGTGCGGGCGTTTTTATCGCAGCGCGTTGAAGACCCGACGTCGTTTGACGATACGGATAAAAGGCTGCTGGCGCTTGCGCCGATGCCGAAATAAATTTTATATTTATAAAGTAAAAAATTAATTTTGCCGAATGTTATATATAGTAGAAGAAGATTACGGCGGAAATTATTATGATTTATGTGCAATTTGAGGTAAATCCGATAAATAAAAAGTTACACGGCAGCAGAAGTTGACGAGATTTTATTTTAAAATTTAAAATCAAGCGGAGGCGAAAAAATATGATGGGTAATGGATTAGTCGCAGTTGATCCGGGGCTACAAGAGCAAGCCGAGATAGTTTTAAACAGAGTAGGCGTGTCGATGAGAGAGCTTTTTAATATGACTTTGAAACAGGTGATTAAAGAGCAGGACGTGCCGGAGGAATTAAAAGCTCCTGTCGGGATGCCTTCGTTGGATAACATGCCCCGCGAAGAATTTGAAGATTTTATTGAAGCTGGCTTGAGCGATATTAGAGAGGGCAGAGTTTATTCGTTCGAAGAAGTCGTTGAGGAACTTAATCGGGATTATGGCTACAATTTTTAAAGTTAAAATTTCGAAAGATGCCAAGCGCGATTTGATAAAGTTTTATGAGTATATAGCTGAAAATTTTCGTGCGCCTGAGACTGCGGAGGCGCAGACAGCCCGTATTGTCAACGCTATCCGCTCTCTCGCGCAATTTCCTTTGCGTTATAAATTATGCGATGATGATTTGTTGCGCAAAGAAAATATTCGCTTGTTTCATGTCAATAAATATAACGTGTTTTATACTGTTCATGAGGAGAGCGCGATTGTAGAAATTCTTCGTATTGCACACGGCAGCATGGACGTATCAAGAATTTTTAAGATTAATAATTAATTAAGGAGCATTTATGAGCAATGCGCGAACGCATTAATAGATTTAATAGGATTTTAAGGCTGCGCGAGGACAGCCGCAGGAATGAGCAGGCGATTTTAGCAGCTGAACGGCACGAGGAGACGCAAGTTTTGAACTTGCTTGCAGGATTAAATAATGAGAAGCAAAGCGCACTGAAAGAATTTAGTAATTCAGGCGGCGATAAAGTTATAAGCTGCAATGAACTTTGGTTTCAAAGGCAGTTTATAGACGCAATCGATAATGATATTGTAAAGGGCAATAATTCTTTAAATGATGTTAGGCAAAGAATAGTCAAGACTGAAGAGCGGTTAGTCGAGCGGCATAAGGACGTGCGCATCATGGAGACGTATATAGATAAATTAAAAGAGGCGAATTTTAAAGAGGAGTTAGCTGTAGAGCAGAACGAGCTTGATGATGTCGCGACTATGCAGTTCTCGAGAGTTATGAGAAATAAATTTTAAGAATAAGCAGGTGAAATTATGATCGGGCCGGATTTAACAGGCGTGAATAGAGTATTAAGCCGCATAACTGAAATTCAGCGCAAGTCGATGCCTGAGTTCATGCCGCCGAATATCGCTAAGATAACGGATGCTGACGGCGCAGGCAAGAGCAGATTTGTTGACGTGTTGAAAGACGTGCAGAATAAGAATAAAGATAACGCGCCGCGTATTGTAAACGGCAAGACGTCGTACAGCGAGATGCAGGATGTTATAGACAGCGCGGCTGATAAATATAATATAGATAATGAGTTAATACGGGCGATAATTCAGGTTGAGTCGGGCTGGAACACCGGCGCAGTGTCGAATAAGGGAGCGCAGGGTTTAATGCAGCTCATGCCGAAGACGGCGGCGATGCTGGGCGTGAGCAACCCGTTTGATCCGGCTGAGAATATCGACGGCGGCGCAAGATATATATCTGACCTGACGGATAAATATAAAGGCGACGTTGAGAAGGCACTGGCGGCGTATAATGCTGGGCCGGCCCGCGTTGACTCGGGCAATATCCCGGCGGTGTCAAGCCGCTATGTAAAGAACGTCATGGCAATTTATCATAAGTTAAGAGAGAGAGGCTAAGCTAACATGGCCGAGGAACGAGACGTCAATCAAGAGGCGCAGCAGCCTGAGAACGGCGGCGATGCAGCAGCAAGTGAAGCGGCAGCGCCTAAAAAGAAGAAGAAAAAAAAGAAGACTGGTAAGCTTACGATTTTGTTCTGGCTTTTAATTTTGGGAATAGGCACGGCAGTTGGACTGCACTTCAGCGGCTTATGGGACGGCAGGCCGCTGTTCTGGAGTATCATGCCGCAAATTCCGTACGCCGGCGAATATATATCTAAGTTTTTTGATATTCCGGCTGAGTATTCTTTAACGCCGAACGAGCGCAGGTCTATAGAGCTTGCTGACTGGCAGAAGCGGCTTGATGCTAAAGAGCGCGAGCTTACGAGTTTAGATTACGTGCTGGGCATGTCGAGCCGCGATTTGGATTATCAGATGCGGACGTTCAATGCGCAGCGGCAGAACGCGGCGGCAAGTGACGGCGAAAGCTCAGGACTTAATCCAACGGCTGAAGAGCAGGAACTCATGAATCAAATTGCAAGGACTTATCAGGACATGTCGGCGAGAAATGCTGCGGCAATAGTTGAACAGCTGCGCGACGCTCTGGCGGTTGATTTATTAATGAAGCTGCCGAACGACGCACGAGCGTCTATATTAGGCAAGGTCAGGCCGACGAAGGCCGCCCGTCTGACTGAATTAATGTCACGGCCAAGGCGTTAGCTTAAATTATTAAAATTAAAATTAAAATTAAAAGTTAAAAATAAATAGCCGCGCACTTGAATTAATTAATGACAAGTGCGCGGCTTTAGTTTAAATTATTAAAATTAAATTTAAAATTAAAAAATAAACGGCCTCGTAATGAATTCATTACGGGGCCGTTTTGTTATGCTTGAGCGTGAAAGTTTAAATAAATTAATTACGAGGCCGATAATAGAGTTAGAAAAATTAAAATTTAATTTTGGGGGACGTAATTAAATGGCTTTTATGCAAATGCAGGTGCAGATAAATACTAATAACGCTCAGGCGTTCGCCGGTGCTGCGGCTTCGGGCGGCAACGCTGACGCTCAAGCTTTGCCCGGAGTGTTTGACAGCCTGATGACTGAATACGCCGCCGCGTCTTCTGATCTTAATATTAATAATAATTTAAAAAATTTAAATAATAATGCTGCGTTGAGTGCAGGGCAGGCTAATGCTAATGCGTTGACGCAGGAAAGCAAAAATTTAAATTTAAATAATAATTTTGCGCAAATATCTCAAAATATTTTGGATATATTAGCGGCGCAGCAGGCCGTGACTAATGACGAGGCTAATATAAATTTAAATAATTTAAATAATTTAAGCGGGCTTGAAGATTTAATTGCCGAGTTTGAAGATTTAAATTTAGATTTAAATGATGAGGACGCGAAAAGTTTATTAGCGAATTTAGCTGAAAAAATTATAGTTAATTACGCTGATAAATTAAGTTCGAGCGACGCAAATAAATTAAATATTCTCACGGCAGCTGTGAAAGATTTAAAAAATTTAAATAATAATTTAATTAATAATTTAAATTTAAGCTCAAGTTCAAGTTCGGAGCTGTTGAGCAATATAAGCAGTATGAGCGAAGCTGAATTGCAGACTGCGCTTGCGGGTACTATTCAAAACGTGCTGAATAATTTAGTATCGCGGCAGATTGATAATAATAATTTAGAGCGCGAGAGCGGGAATTTGAATTTAAATAATTATAATAAAATTTTAAATTCTAAGCCGGATCGGCTTGCTGTGAATGATAATATAAATGATGAAGATGATAATAGCAATAGCGGGAGCAGCGAAGATAATGCAGACGATAGCGAAGCCGGATTAAAAAATTTAAGCTATGAATTTAATAATAATTACGCGGCGTTAAATAATATTGCTGACATCGCGAACAAGGGGGCTGCGGAATCGCCGAGTTTTTTTACTCAAGCCTCACAGGCCAGCTCAGCTTCAACTTCGCAAGACTATTCAGCTTCACAAATTTCAACTTCAACTTCGGAGCGTTCTTTATATTCGTCAATTACAGCCTCAACTACTTCATTAATCTCATTAAAATCTCAGAACGCCCGTTCATCTCAGTCTATAAGCGCAGCAAGCAGCGAGGACTCAGAAAGCGCGACAAGTTCGCAAAAATCAGAAGCAGACGGCGCCGCATTTCAGAAAGTACTAAGCAATATAAAGACTGGGACGGAGAATGAGAGCAACGCTAATGGCAATAATGAAAATGAAAATAAGAATAAAGATGAGAATAAAAATGAGAATGGCATCGGGAATGAAGCTGATAATGCAAAGGGCGCTGTACGTCAGGAAAATAGCAATAAGCGGGCAAATAATTTAAGTAATTTAAATAATAATAATTTAAATAAAGGCAGCGTAAATAATAATAGTGCTGAGTCTGCGAACGCGCATAATGACTTTCAGAGCTTTTTTGAAGGCGCAT
>JAFUXM010000170.1 GCA_017470785.1 Synergistaceae bacterium | reverse complement strand
ATCTCCGTAAAGCTCAGTAAAACTTTTTAATAAATTTTCTTTATTCATTATTGCTTATTTCTTGCGGTATTTAGTCAAGTCAATAGCAACTGCAACGGCAATAATAATGCCTTTAATGACCTGCTGCCACATCGGCGAGACGTTAATAAACTGCAAGCCGTACTGAATAACCGTGAAGATTAATACGCCTATCACAATGCCGCTGACCTTGCCGATACCGCCGTTTAACGACACGCCGCCGACAACGCACGCCGCAATAGCGTCAAGCTCATAGCCGTTGCCGTAGTTATTCGTAGCTCCAGCCGTACGCGCAGCCTCTAATACTCCGGCTATGCCGTATAAGCACGATGCTAAAATAAATATTCCCATGATGCATCTAAAAACATTAATACCTGCAACAACAGCAGCCTCTCTATTGCCGCCGATTGCGTAAACATTCTTTCCAAATACGGTCTTATTTAAGATAAACCATATTGCAATGCAAATTACAACCGCAATGGGAATTAATATAGAGATGCCTTGGAAGCTGCCGGTTGCAAATATTCTCATCTGTCCAATAGCTGCGAAGTCAGGCCGCACACCGCCGATGGGCTGTGAGTTATTGGGCGGCATGTCGAAATACAGCGAGCAAGCGCCGTAAATTATAACCTGAACGGCCAGCGTAGCGATAAACGGGTGCATATCGTACTTTGCAACTAAAAAGCCGTTAAGCGCTCCAAATAACATACATGCAGCTATTGCAGCCAAGATAGGCATCCATAATTCAACCTGCGGCAGGTTCGGGAAAAATCTATTTGCGTAAGTCGCAGTCTGCAGCATCGACGCCGAGACTACCGACGCAAGTCCGACCATACGGCCGGCTGATAAGTCAGTACCGGCGATTAACAGCGTGAAGCAAATGCCTAACGCAATTATTAATCTTGTCGAAGACTGCGTTAATATATCAAGCGCAACGCGTATCTGCATAAACCGCGGCTGCAGCACGCATATAACTATCACTAACACAAGCATCGCTAATAATATCGCATTATTCGTTAAGAACGCGCTGAAATTCTTAGCTGAGAAGACGACCTCGCCGCCCGCGTGCTTCCTGCTCGACAATGCACCCTTAAGGCCAAGCACAAAGCCGATTATCATTAAGAATATCGGCAGGTCATAAATCTTGCGAAGGCTCAGGGCTTTTTTAACAGCATCCAGCGCCGCCCAATTCTGGCACAGATAAAGCAGCAAGCCTAAGACTAAAACTGCAGCTCCGGCCATAATAAAAAATCTATCGTACTTCTCACGCGCAACATGTCTTTCCATTATATATATGCTCCTCTTAAAATTTTTTAAATTTAATTAATTAATCAGCCGCAGATTTATTATGACTTGCGAACATCGTAGCAAGGCGCATGATATTCTCCTGCGAATACTCGTCCTTATTTAAAAATCCCGTGACGCGGCCCTCGCACATGACCATAATTCTGTCCGACATGCCCATCAGCTCCGGCTGCTCCGACGAGATCATGATTATAGACTTGCCCTGCTTGACCTGCTCAAGCATAATAGTATAAATCTCATACTTTGCACCTACGTCAATGCCGCGTGTAGGCTCATCGAGAATTAATATGTCCGAGTTAGTTAAAAGCCACCGCGCAATTAAAACTTTCTGCTGGTTGCCGCCTGACAAGTTCTGAATTAAAGTCTCGAGCGACGGCGTCTTAACGTTAAGCTCTTTGCAGCCCTTACTCGCCTCTGACACGCGCTTGCCCTCGTTTAACACGCCTAAGTGCGCATAATTTTTCTGATTTGCTATAACAGTATTCTCAAGTATCGGCAGGATGCCAAATATTCCAGTCGCGCGTCTTTCTTCAGTCAACAATGCGAAGCCGTGAGCTTTAGCATCGCGCGGCGACCGAGCTTTATATTCTTTGCCGTCCTTCTCGACCGTACCGGACTCTATGCCTCTAAGACCAAATAAAGCCTCGACAAACTCAGTCCGCTGCGCTCCGACAAGGCCGCCGATTCCAAGTATCTCGCCCTTGTGCAGATCAAACGACACATCCTGAAACGATTTCTTAAGCGGCGACGACAAATTCCGCACGCTCAAGACTACTTCATCCGACGGCTTATCTTCCCTTACTGGGAACTGATTAGTCATCTCACGCCCGACCATCTGCTTTATAATCTCTTCAGTCGTGAGGCTCACCGCCGGCCACGTGCCGACATACTGGCCATCACGCATTATCGAAACTTCGTCCGAGATCTGCAGTATTTCCTTCATCTTGTGAGATATATAAATTATCGCCCGGTTCTCGCTGCGCAGTCTATTTATAATCTTAAATAAAAATTCGACCTCACGGTCAGAAAGCGAAGACGTCGGCTCGTCCATGATTATAATTTTTGCATTAATGCTAACGGCCCGCGCAATCTCCATCATCTGCAATATAGCTGCCGACTGCTCGCCCGCAAGCGCCAGCGGGTCAACCTCAAGCCCTAAGTCCTCAAATAATTCTTTGGTCTTTTCATACATGGCCTTATGATCAACGACGCCCATTTTGCCCGGGAATCTGCCAAGCCATACGTTCTCCATGACAGACCTAAATCTAATGGGATGCAGCTCCTGATGTATCATAGCTATGCCGTTGTCCATCGCCTCTTTGGCCGAGTTAATCTTAACGGGCTTGCCGTCCAAAATAATCTCGCCGCCGTCCGGCTTATATATTCCAAATAAGCACTTCATGAGCGTCGACTTGCCTGCGCCGTTCTCGCCCATCAAAGCATGAACAGTCCCGGGCCTTACGTTTAATTGCACGCCGTCAAGCGCCTTTACGCCCGGGAATGTCTTAGTGATATTCTTCATTTCAAGAACAAACTCGCTCATGCTTTTATTCTTTGCTCCTTCCTATTTATAAATAAATTTAAAAATTTAAATTAAATTAAAATAAAATAATCCCCCTGCCGTGATGCAAGACAGGGGGAAAAAAGTTAAATACTACATAAACTCTTTGTAATTTTCGCTTGTGACTTTGCGATAAGGCACCCAGATATACTTGCCGTCGGTGACTTCATATCCGGTGGTCTCCTTGTTGACCTCTTTGCCCATGGCCGCAGCGACTGCTACCTGAACGGCAGCTTTGCCCTGGTTGGCTGCGTCATTAAGAACCGTACCGAGCATCTCGCCCTTTGACATAGCCTCAAGTGCCGGAGCCGTAGCGTCAACGCCGACAACCGGAATATACTTCGCCGGGTCGCCCATGTTATAACCTTCAGACTTTAACGCCTCGATTGCGCCAAGCGCCATGTCGTCGTTATTGGCTAATACTGCCTCGATGCGCTCGATGCCGACAGCCGAGATAAAGCCCTTCATCTTGTCAGTGGCCTGAACCTTGTCCCAGTTTGCCGTGTCGCTGCCAAGCTCCTCAAGCTCAAAGCCGCCGTCCTTCATGGCCTTGACCGAGTACTCAGTCCTAAGCACTGCATCCTGATGGCCCTGCTCACCTCTGAGCATAATATACTGGATCTTGCCGTCCTTATTCTTATCAGCGCCGGCGTTCTTCTTGAAGTAGTCAACGATAAGCTCGCCGGACTGCGTGCCGGACTCCTCAGCCTTCGCGCCGTCGTACCAGATCTTGTCATAAGCCTGCATGACCTCAGCCTCGGGCTCTCTGTTGATAAATACGATAGGAATGCCTGCGGCCTTCGCCTTCTCCATCAAGGGCAGCGCTGCAGTTCTGTCAACCGGATTGACGATGACAACATTGGCGCCCTTAGCAATGTAAGCGTCGACCTGATCGTTCTGGAGCGGCTGCCTGTTCTGCGAGTCAGTGATCTCAAGCTCGCCGCCGATCTTGTCCATCTCGGCCTTCATGTTGTTGCGCACGCCCGTCATGAACGTATCATCGAACTTGTAAATGCACGCACCGACTAAAACTTCATCGGCCTCAAGAGCAAACGCCGCGCCTGCAAACGCAACCGCCAACACTGCCGCTAACGCAAAAAACTTTCTTAACTTCAACAAAATAAAACAACCTCCCGTTTTTATATTAATCAGCCGCGCAAAAATTTACGCAGCAAATTTTTAAATTTTATTAATTAACATCAAGTATTGCGGGAAAAATTTTATTAAATTGCCGTTAAATAAAATCTTTAACGTTAAGAATTATATAACGAAAAATTTATTATTAAAATCAGCGCATTTACCTTATT
>JAFUXM010000016.1 GCA_017470785.1 Synergistaceae bacterium | reverse complement strand
CGTCGGCCTATCGCTTATAGTGCTATTCTGCTCTTTAAGCGCAGCGTTAAACTCAGCGTAAATTTTGCGTATATCTTGATTTAAAATTTTTAAATTTTCGCGGCGGTCTTGCCTGCTAACGCCGTCACTCTCATGCGCAGCGGCATAATCCATAAAGACGCGCTCGATAATTAACAGCCTGCGCCATAATATCTCCGGCAAAAATTCCGGAAAATTTTTGCGCGTGAAGTCGACCATAAAGCTGGTTGAGGTCTCGGCGTCAGTTTTAAATTTGCTCATATCCGGCCTATGAGAGCCGCTGCCCGGATTTTGCACCCAGTAATAAAACGGCTCGCTCATTGTCATAAAATTTTTTGCGTGCGCTAATAACTGAATTAACATCGGCGTGTCCTCGAAGTGCGTCAGCTTCGGCCATTCTATATTTTCAAACACGCTGCGTTTATAAACTTTATTCCATAGTGCGCCGGCCAGCTTGAGTGCATAGAAAAAATTATCGCGCGAATTATTTAATTTAATTTGCTCCGGCCTGTCCTCGCCAAGCACTCTGCCGTCGGGCGTGATAAAGAACGTTCCGAACTGCACTATATCCAAATTATTTGCTTCAATAACTTTAATAGCTTTCTCGTAAGCTTCCGGCTCTATATAATCATCGCTGTCACTAAAAGTAATATACTCGCCTGTCGATGCCTCAAAGCCGGCGCGCCGCGCCCAGTTCGTCCCCTGATTGGGATTTAATTTCACAAGCTTGATATTATTATATTTAGCAGCCAGTTCTTCGCAGATTTGCGGCGTCGCGTCCTGCGACCCGTTAATCACTATCACTATCTCAACATTTTTATAGCTTTGATTTAATAAACTCTCTATGCATTTATTAATAAATCTCTCAGCGTTATAAGCCGGAATTATCACGCTTATTTTTTTTAAATCCGCCATATATTATTACAGCCTCGCTTTTTATAAAATTTAAATCATTATAGCATTAACAAATTTTCAAATTTTTTGCCTATATCACAATGCTTTAATTATTTCGCCGCTGTCGCCGTCAAGACATATAGACCGGTTTTTTATAAGCTCGGGACATAGCGCCTCGTTATAATTTAAACAGGCATATACTGCACTGGGATTATTTGCTGTCATTGCCCAGAATGGATATTTTATTATCATCGGCGTATTGCCGCCCACGCCGATCTCAAGAAATAAAACATGCTTATTAATATTAGCTTGAATAAATGCAGCATAGCGATTTGCAGCCGCGTGCCATCCGTCATCTTCAACAAATGTATCGTCACTGCGCAGATTCATTGCAACAGGACCGCCGCCGTCAGGACATACAGGAATTAATTCACTCGGAATGCGCATTGAAATTAAACGATCATCCGGCACTTGAAATATCCCGTTGTCATCGAGTATAAAATTCTGCGCTGCCATCGCCTGTTTAACCCAAGCTTCGTTATCGTAAGTCTTTTTAATATTGCCGGCTGCGTTTTGAAACAGGCCGTAGTCGCCTTGAGTATAGAACAGCCGCATTTTATCAAAGCCAGCCCGCTGAAAACAGTGATCTACATTTGTAGTAATCACAAAATAATTATATTCACGCACTAAATTAAATAAATCATTATAGACAGGCTTTGACGGCGGCATGTAGCGATTTACATAAATATTTCGAGCCCAGAAAGCCCAGCGGGTCTCGGCGTCAGGGAAAGGATAGAAGCCGCCGGAGTACATGTCAGTGAAGCCAAAGCGTTCTTTAAAGTCAAAGAAATAGCGGTCAAAGCGCTCGCCGCTGTAAACAAATCCTGCGGCTGTCGATAATCCTGCGCCTGCTCCGATTATAATTGCATCAGCCGTTTTAATCTCAGACCTGAGACGCTGGATGTTATCTTCACGGCTGCCTGTATAGTCAGTGAGGCCGCCGCGCAGTGACCGCACAAAATAAATCCCGTCCCGCAGCACGTCGCTATAGTCTGCAGGCTGCGTATTATTATTTAAAAAGCTGCTCATAGATACTCCTGTCTTTATCACTAAACACGTTAAATATTACATGATCTATAAAATTTTCATGCTGCTCAAGCCATTGCCTGACGGTCTTAACTGCTATCTGCGCTGCCCGTTCCGGCGGGAAGTGAAATACGCCGGTCGATATGCAGCAGAAAGCTATAGACCGCAAATTATTTTCAGCGCAAAGCTCGAGGCTGTTAATATAACAATCAGCGAGCTGCTGCTCTAACTCGGGCGTTAAATAGCTAACAACAATAGGCCCTACGATGTGAATAATTTTCTTTGCCGGCAGATTATACGCATCTGTTAATATCGGTATAGAAGTCGGCTGCTCATAGCTTGAGCCGTATTTAGCGCGAAGTTCAGTCATTTGCTTATAGCATTCAGCGCGTAACTGCACGCCGGAGAAAGTGTGAATGCAGTTGTCAATGCAAGAGTGCAGCGGCACAAAGCAGCCCAGCATTTGAGAATTTGCAGCATTAACTATTGCATCGGCAGAAAGCCTTGTAATATCGCCCTGCCAGATAGATAAAACGCCTTCAGTGATATTAATATCATCAAGCTCTACAATTCCGTT
>JAFUXM010000169.1 GCA_017470785.1 Synergistaceae bacterium | reverse complement strand
GCTTAAATCTTTAATCTCAAGCAATGATTTTACAAGCTGCGTAATTCTATCAGCTTCGTTCAAGGCCGGTATGATTATAGAAATATTTAAATTTAAATTATGCATATGCTTAAGCTATCGCTGCTGCCGCGTGAGTTGGCGTGATATACCGCCCTGCGCGATTTTTGCTTCTGCATTCATCTGGGCGGCGCGGCCTGCCTTATTAGCACTTATAGCTCTAACGCCTAAGCTCAACGCAATTTCAAAACTTCCGTCAGTGCTGCCGCCGTCAATAACTATAATTTCATCGCTTAAATCTTTAATTTCAAGCAGCGATTTTACAAGCTGCGTAATTCTTTCATCTTCGTTCAAGGCCGGTATGATTATAGAAATATTTAAATTTAAATTATGCATAGGCTTAAGCTATCGCTGTTTATGCGCGAGTCAGCGTGAACAAACCAGAGTATATCGCCATGGGCAATTTCAGCGCCTAAATTCATCTGGGCAGCACGGCCTGACTTATTAGCACTTATAGCTCTAACGCCTAAGCTTAACGCTTTATCTAACGTGCCGTCAGTGCTGCCGCCGTCAACGACTATAATCTCATCGCTTAAATCTTTAATCTCAAGCAATGATTTTATTAACGGCGTAATTCTATCCGCCTCGTTCAAGACCGGTATGATTATAGAAATATTTAAATTATCCAAACTTTCACTCACGCCGTAGCGCCGCCGCAGCTTGAGCCTGCACCGGCTGTGCAAGCGTAGCAATGCTCACCGAACGCTATATCACGGCATTCAAGCTTATAGCCTAAATCTTTAATATTATTCACGCCGTTTACTTTTAAATCTATAGCTTGATTAAAGTCGCAGTCGTATAAACTGCCGTCCCATGCTACCGAGAGCTGATAGCGGCACATCATGCCTTCTAACGCAGCCGGATTAAATGCGGCCTGCAGCCGCTGCATGTACCGCTCAAAGTTGCCGCTGCGCCGCAAAAATTCACCAAATCTTCCGATTGGATTATTTGCTATTGCGAATAATCTCGTGAAGTCTATATCATACTCTGACTTTAAACGCGATTTATACTCACGCTCAAGTTCAGTCTGATCCGGCGGCAGATACGCACCGCCCGGGTTATAGACTAAATCTAAAATTAAATCATCATCGCGGCCATAGCCCAACGCGTTTAATCGCTTCAGCACGGCGATAACTTTTTTAAATACGCCGACGCCGCGCTGCCTGTCACAGTCCCGCTCAGTGTAATATGGCAGCGACGCTGCGACTTCAATTTTATTAGCAGCGTAAAATTTTAAAAAATCTTCATAATCAGGTTCAGTTAAAATTACAAGATTGCTGCGCACTATAACATGAACGCCAAGCTTTACGGCCTCGCTGACAAGATATTTAAAATTTATATTCATCTCCGGTGCGCCGCCGGTAATATCAAGAATTTTAAAATTTTTTAACACTCTCAGCACATGCTCCATAATCTCACGGGACATAATCTCAGTCCGATTAGGCCCGGCCTCCATATGGCAGTGCTTGCATGACAAATTGCACAGCCGGCCTAAATTCACCTGCAGCGTGTTTAGCTCGCTGACTGTACGCTTAAGCTCAGGATTTTTAATTCGCTCTGCAAAGCTCATAATTTAAAACTCAAGCGACTTCACAATATTCTTCATCTGCACGCCGTGAACTAAACTTGCGCCGCCGCGCAGCGCACAAGCTACATGCACAGCTTCAGTCATCTGCTCCTCGTTAGCGCCGTTCTCCAAACAGCTATGAGTGTAAGCATCGATACAATACGGACACTGCACAGCGTGAGCTACGGCCAGCGCGATTAACGCCTTCTCGCGCTTGGTCAAAGCTCCGGCCTCAAAGACCGCGCCGTAATACGCCATAAACTTATCCCATAATTCCGGCGCAAGCTCACCCATCGTTGCAAATTTCTCTAAATCCTCAGCCTTATAATATTCGCTCATAATTTTAATTTCCCTTCTAAAATTTAATTTAATTTTTATTATTAACTACAGCAAACGGGCAGCGGCTGCCGATACACTGATTATTTTTAGCTGAATGCTTACATACAACTTTAGGCTTTGCCATTTCTATATTAAAATTTTCTTTCACAAAATCAATAGCTGCGAGAATTGCCAGATAAGAATCGCGCTTGCAGCATCGAGGCCCGCCTACCTCACCTATTTTATTTAGTGATCTCGACGTCATTTTATTTGACAAGCTGAACGGCTTTTGAGCCAGCGGCGTTGAGTTAGATATAATCGACATAAAAATTCCGGTGCTGATGCCGGCGCCGCAAGCGCCCCAGAAACCGCAGATACCGCCCGGGACTTCGCGCCCTCTGTCCATCATCTCAGCCAGCGCCGCAGGCAAGTCAATATTGCCGCCGGAATTTTTATAGGCAGTGAGCAGCGCCGCTCCGACCATAACGTGATGCTCCGGCCCGTGCATGTGACAGAACGGCAGCGACATCATTGCCTCTAAAATCTCTATCGGATTTTTTGAATTGCTTGCAAGGCAAGTGTTAATTATCACGTCCAAGCCCTTAGTGTGACAGTCATTGCACACGTAATGGCCGTTCACGCAGCGCGTCTTGCTCTGCTCTTTGCTATGACATATCGCGCATTCCATAAGCTCGCCGCGCTCAAGATATTCAAGCGGCGCTTTGCAGATTAAACATTCTTCCTGCATATTCTCACCTCTATTATTTAAATTTAATTTAATTTAATTATAACTTTGCCAAGCGGCCTTTAATCTATTAAGCAAGCCAAAGCCCGTGCCATGCTTAGCATTATTAAATATTAAGTCAAGCAAGTAAATGCTCTTGTGCTGCTTGCTAATGCTCATTGCCGCGCGGCACGACGCACAGTAAGATATAATAACTTCGCACGGCGCTTCGCTTGCTCTATTAAGCGCCTGCAAGCGGCCAATTTTAGCATCGCCTGACGTTATCGCTGCAATACCGCCGCAGCATCGGCCAATATGCTTCATCTCGCAAATCTTTACGCCTAAAAATTTTAATATTTTTCTAACGCTTGACATAACTTCATTATTCACAGCGCAAGAGTCCTGTATAGACGCTTCAAGGCCGCTATAACTTCCTTGCAAATTTTCGCCTAAAGTAACATCTAAATCCTCGGCAATCAAATTCCACAGCGAAATTATTTCAATTTTAGTATCGCCGTATGCTTTTAATATATTAAAGCAATTCGGGCAGGCCGTTATAACACGCTTTGCGCCTATCACATCAAGCCTTTTAATTATATTATCAATATAATTATTAAATTTCGCATCGCGCATTAGCTTTAAAGGCTTGGCACAGCAGCCGGTCAGCACGCTGCAAGGTTTATATTTACCCGCGATAAAAGCTTGAACTCGCTTCACATGCTCAGGGCTGTAACTCATCAGGCTGCACCCGGGGAAGAATACAGTCTCAGCCTGTCTTAAGCTTACTCGGCAAAACAGCGGCGAAGCAGCAAGATATTTATCAAGCCTTATACCAGCGTGAAATAATTTAGCTTTAATACTCATAGCGCAAACCCCAAGCCTTTACAACTTCCGCGCAAATTTTCGCCTAAAGTAACATCTAAATCCTCGGCAATCAAATTCCACAGCGAAATTATTTCAATTTTAGTATCGCCGTATGCTTTCAAGATATTAAAGCAATTCGGGCAGGCCGTTATAACACGCTTTGCTCCCAGCGCATCAAGCCTTTTAATTACTTTATTAATATAATTATTAAAATTCGCATCGCGCATTAGCTTTAAAGGCTTAGCACAGCAGCCGGTCAGCACGCCGCAAGATTTATATTTACCCGCTATTAAAGCTTGAACTCGCTTCACATGCTCAGGGCTATAGCTCATCAGGCTGCACCCGGGGAAGAATACAGTCTCAGCTTGTGCTAAACTCGCACGGCAAAATATTAAACTGCCAGCAAGATATTTATCAAGCTTTATACCAGCGTGAAATAATTTAGCCTTAATACTCATAGCGCAATCCAGCCTAAAATTAAAAACGCGTAAATTATATAATTAATATAATTTAAACTCAGAGCAAGCCCCAAGCCCTCGCGTATAATCGCCGCCGGAATTATTGCAATTCCGTCCGACCCCAATATCAGCCAGCATGTTAAACTAATAAATATTAAACTCAGCAGCGCAAATTTTTTACCAAGCCTCAAGCCTCGCAGAGCTATAAATATTAATGCCGTCAGTGCAAAGAATATTAAGCCTAAATTAACGCGCATCTCGAGCCAAGTATTATTAAATAAAATCACGCTGGCTAACATGCTCCATAGTGCAGCGTTATAAAAGCACGCTAACCAGCTTCGCAAAACTGCAAACATAAATTTTTACTTCACAAGCCTTACGATCACATTCACGCGCGTGCCGTCCGGCGGCAAAATTTTACCGTTGCCTTTAAACTTTACCTCTTGATTATTAAGCGCTCCGGTCGGCCATGACGCATTAGTGCAGATACCGGCGGCGCAGCTGTCAAGGCAGATAAAGCACCCGGGCCTATTCTTGCTCGCAAACTCAAAATTGCCGCTGAACCTAATATCAAACGGCCTCGGCTCACCGTCCTTAACCTCGCTGATAATTGCATCGTCAAGGCTCACTTCGTTATCCAAGCCATCCCACGTTAAAAATATTTTTAACTTGCTGCCCTCAGCTGCTTTGCCCTCAGCGCTCGACTTAGCCTTCATGTCCTCAATCTTGATATTATCGCCCGGCACTGCGCCTAAGTCCAACAAAGCCTGATGAAAATCCAACTCGCTGACTAACGCCCGCATGAGCGACTTCTCACCGTTGCCGCCCTTGTAGAACGACGCCGCGTGCTTAGTGTAGCTAACTAAATACTTGCCGTTGATCTCAGCCGGAAATATAACCTCGCCCTTGGCCTTATCGACTATAAGCTCGGGCTCGGCTGCACAAGCTGCACAAGCTGTAAACATTAACATTATTAAAATTACAAACTTCTTCATATTTAAATAGCCTCCAATAAAAATTATTTAATAACAAACCTGCGCCGCAATACATAGCCTATTGCCATGACTATAATAATTAATGCGCTTGCAATAGCAAAATAAAGTATTCTATGCTCAGGGCTGCCTATGCCCGATGCTCCTACAACAAACGCTGCTGCCCCGGGCGTCATAAATATAAACGTGTATAGCGTATAAGGCCATAATTTTATATCCGTAAGGCCATACGCAAAATTCTGCAAGTTATACGGGAACAGCGGCACAAGCCGAGTTATCATCAGCAATATCACGCCGCTTTTATTCACGTCATCGAATAAAAATTTCTTTAATAATTTATTTCTCTCAAGCCACGGCCTCGCAGCGTCCTTAATAAAATATCTTGCTGCTAAGAACGCCAGCACCGCGCCTAACGTAGCAGCAACTAAGCATAACAAAGTCCCTGTGACCGGATCGAATATTAAACCCGCAATAACAGCAAATGCCGCCCCGGGCAATGCCAGCAGCACGCAGCCTAACGCCGTCGCGATTACATAAATCAGCGCTGCCTTAACTTTACTCGCAGCAACAAGCGCCTTAAGCTCCGGCAAAACTTCCATCAAGCTGTCAGCCCAGCCGTAATATTTATTTAAGATAATCAGCGCAAAAATTACGGCAAAAAATATTAACGGCTTAATTCTTTTGCTCATGCTTATTTTTATACATCTTTCGTAACAGGGCGACTAAGGCCGTCAGCGCAAATAAAATTAATAAACCCGTCATCAGCATCTGCGCACCGCCGGTCAACATGCCGCCGACGTACGAGTAAACTATCGTTGCAGGCAGCTGGCCTAAACCTGTCGCGATAAAGAACGGCCAGAATTTCATAGCCGTCAAGCCAGCTGCGTAGCTCACTAAGTCAAACGATATAAAAGGCAGCAGCCGCGCAATTAAAATACTGTGCACGCCGTAGCGTTCAAAAAATTTATCGATAGAATTTAGTGATGCCTGGCTGACTAAATGCGTAACTGCATCGCGGCCAAGTATCTTAGCAATATAAAAGCACAGAGCTGCGCCGGCCATTGAACTCGTCCATGATAATACAGCTCCGTTCACCCAGCCGAATAAATTTGCGTTGGCCAGCGTGATAATAAACGCAGGCAGCGGCGCCGCCACGGACTGGAATATCATTAAGAAGAACGACACCGCCGCCGCATATGCTCCGTACCTCGCAACGAAGCCGCGCATCACCTCAAAATCGCCGGATGCAAACGCCGCAAATATCGCATCAATAAAATTTTTGAAATCACTAAATATAAAATACGCTGCTACAGCCAGCAACAGCGCAGATATTAAAATTATTTTGCTAACAAAATTTTTCTTGCTCTGCATTTAAAATTAAATTTAATACGCCGCCGAATTTAAATTTAATTAAACGGGCGGCGTAATTTTAAAATAAATTAATATTAATTACTTGTCGAGTTCGAACGTTACTTTAAATTCAAACGTCTTCGGGCTGTACCAGTTAAGAGCCTTGCCGTCGATCTCAGCATACGGATACATAAAGTAAGTCAACGTCGTATTGCCGAGCTTCGTCTCGCGTGTGTCACGGTTTAAAGCTATGCGCAGCAATTCATCGCCGCCCCAGAAAAATTCTGCCCACTTCTGCGCCTTAGGATCATTTACATCCTCGAGCTTCTCGCCCAGCATCTTCTTACGCACATCAGCCGGATCAGCCATTACCCAGCCGGTCCCGGGCAAATAAAATTCAGTCCAGCAATGATAATTGCCGGTGATCTCGCCGCTCTTCGCAGGATCAACTCTCAGGCCGTAAACGTCGCGTGTAGGAATGCCTGATGCTCTCGCCAGCGCAACGAACACTGAGCTAATGTCAGCGCATTTGCCGCCGCCCTGTTTCTCATCAATCGTGCGCATAGGCAGGCCAAGGCCGCAGCCCTCTTTCACGCCCTCATCCCTGAACGTATGCTCAAGCACCCAGTCATAGACTTTTTTAGCTCTGTCTAAAAATTTAGCGTCCTGTTTAATCGGCAGGCTCGCATCGGCGCAGAAGCCCTTATCAATCGGCAGCGACGGTGTCGCCTCGAGATACTTTAACGTGTCAGCAGGCAGCCCGTCCATCGTCTCAACAATATTCGTGTTCTTTGCATAGTGCGAGTCAAGCTTGAAGCTCATGCTCAGGCTCGGAGTTGTGCCGGGCTTCGTCCAAACAGCGTGCAGATACACAGCGCCGGTCTTAGGATCGCTCTCAACGCCGACCTTAGCGCCGTTAGCTTTAATATCCATGTCAGTAATGGTCTGATTAGCGTCAGATAACGGATACGGCAGCCACAGCTCCGCCTTCTCGGCCTTCTCTGCATCTTTCAAATTCACATCAAATGCAACCTTGCCCGTATAAGCAGCCATAGCAGGCAAAGCCATAGCGAGAGCTAAACTCAATGCTAATAACACACTTAAAAATTTACGCATAATAATAAAAGCTCCTTTAAATTAATTAAATTTACTTGCAACACTTGCAAGCAGCCATAAAATTTCAGCTGTTAATAAAGCTATTGCGGCCCATGGGGCAGTGAGCCATCCGGCGCTTGTGTACGGCGTGAAGTTCTGCGGCTGGAAAATATAACAGCCTGCTAATGCTAAAATCACTCCGTATAATCGCCATATCAAGCTAATTTTCATCCGCCGCGTGAAGATTAACATAACTAAAATCAACAGCGCTGACATTACAGCTATAACGCTGATTCTAAGTTCTAAAATATTTGCAAGCTCTGCAAAGCCGAACTCAGGCGTGAAATAATTTGCGGCCAGCCGCGCGTTCTTCATGAACACATAGCGATACATGCCCATCTTGATGCGCGAATAATATTCAAGCACACCAAGCACGGGCATAACTATCACAACCGATATGGCCGCAAGAATTTTTAAAATTTTAAAAATTTTTAAACGCATTTAAAATTATTTAAACTTAGGCGCAGAGTCGCCGGCCTCGACCGGATTGTTCGGGTCGTTTGACCACTCGCACCAGCCGCCGTCGTACAGCACGATACGCGGCCACCCCAGCACTAAGAACTCGATATTAACTTCAGCTGCGCGCCAGCCAGTGCCGCAGAACGTCGCGATATAATTCTCAGGATGAATGCCCCACTCGTCCCACTGAGCCGTGAGTTCGTAACCGTTGCGCATTGTGCCGTCGATATTCTCGAAGTCGGGCAGCGTCTGCGAATCAGGGCCGCTGTGTCCCCAGACCTCGCCAGGTATGCGGCCTTTACGGTCAAGCCAGCCGTAGCCTGACGTCTCGCCGATATGCTCAGCCCATGAGCGAATGCTTACAAGCCTGCCGTTAGGATCAGCCAAAACCTTTTTAGCCTCTTCAGTGTTGATCACAAGCTCAGGCCGCCCGGGCACTGCTGCTCCAAAATCTTTAACAGGGCTCTTAGGCGTTGATTCTTTCGTGACCGGCAGGCCGGCTCTCACCCAGCGGTCGAGCGTACCGTTAAGAACTCTCACATCCTCAACTCCGCAGTACATTAATATCCACGCGATACGAGCCGACGCCATGTTCTGAACGTTGCTGTAAAGCACAACAAGCGTATCTTTAGTAATGCCGTTAGCTTCAAGAGCAGCCTTCAATCTCGCATCGTCAAGCTGATTCCAGATCGGACCTTCTTCAAACTCATCCGTGTTAATATGCGTCGTCCCGGGTATGTGGCCGTTAAGATAACTTACGCTCTCATCGCCCCAGCTGCACTCAAAGACCTTAAACGGCCTGCCGTCATAAGTCTCGGGCTTGCCGCCGTCCAACAAAGTCTTGAGCCACTCGGGCGATACGTAATAGTCATAGCGCGGGTACGCATACATCGGAATGCTCGCGTCAGCAGTCCACTTGGCCGCATCCTGCGTGAACAAAACTATGCGCTTAACAGCCTTCTTGTCTAAAGCTGCTGCTAAACGCTCGTCGAGTTTTGCAGCTCCGTACAGGATCACAGTCTTACCGGCTGCTACGCCCTTCTGAGTTAAAACTTCGTCAAGTTTTTTCTCATCGAGCAAGTCAAGCCACTCAGCCGGAAAATCTTTAGCTCCGGCAACGTGGCCGCCTCTTACCGCACCGTTAAGCTTCCAGCCCATGTACGCCTCTTCCTGCCGCAGATCAAGCATGACCGAATTATCATTGCCGATATAAGCTCTGAAGACCGGTATCGAGTCAATGACAGTCACGTCCGCTGCCGCACACGGCATAACAGCAACAACAGCAATCAACAAAGCTGCGAATAAAAATAAAAACTTACGCAAAATAAAACCCCCTTATATATTTATTAAAATTATTTTTATAAATACAATTATTGAAGACAAGCCTGCACAAGCTTTAAAGTCTGCAAGCTAAGACAAGCCTAAATTAATTTCAATAATTAATTTAAGTAAATTTAAATATTCGGGCTTAAATCCGCGCAGTGAATTTTAATTAATAATTAATTTATGATTATTGATGATGTGAAGCGGGCGAATAATCATGCGCAGCAAGCCTTAATGCAGCACGTGCATCGTTATATACAGTTCACAGTACGCGCATGACAATTCCCCTTTCTTTTGAGTTTATTTAAAAATTTTTAATTAGCAAAGATTGTATTATATTAATCGCTTAAAAAAAATACGGAAAATTAACGAGATAGAATTTAATTTAATACATGTCCTCGGTGACCTCGTGCCATCCGCCGACGTCGATTTTTTTGCTTGAAGCAAGCTGCTCTATATTATCGCGTTCTTCGCACGGGAACTCGCACGCAAGGCCGCAGCTTGACGATAATTTTCTCGGCACAGGCGCAATACGCGCCTTAATCCCAGCGCTGCGGCAAACTCTCTCGAACATCAAGGCCATACTCGTTGTTTTAAACGTAGCAAGACAGGTCATAAAAATCTCCCTCTCAGAAATTAAATTTAAATTATAATAATTAAATAATTTTATTAATTATTATACAGGGGGAGTTAAATTATGTCGGTTTTAGTCTGCGGAGGCGCGGGATATATAGGCTCACATAATGTGAAGGCGTTAATAGAGCAGGGCGAGGATGTTATAGTACTTGATAACTTATGGACCGGACACAAGGCTGCCGTGCCTGAGCAAGCAAAATTTTATAAGGGCGACGTTCGGGACGGCGCAATACTTGATAAAATTTTCACTGAGCATAAAATTGACGCGGTGCTGCACTTCTGCGCCTGCTCTTTAGTCGGCGAGAGCGTCGAGAAGCCGTTATTATATTTTAATAACAACGTCGGCGGTATGCAGAGTTTGCTCGAGGCGATGACGCGCAATCACGTAAATAAAATAGTATTTTCAAGTTCGGCAGCTGTGTACGGTGAGCCGAAGAGTGTGCCTATATTCGAAGATGACCCGACTAATCCGACTAATCCTTACGGCGAGAGCAAGCGCATCATGGAGCGCATCATGCACTGGGTGGGCTTGGCTCATAATATTAAATACGTCTCACTGAGATATTTTAACGTCGCAGGCGCAAGGCATGACGGTTCAATGGGCGAAGATCATAGAAACGAGACGCACTTAGTCCCGATTATTTTACAAGTGCCGTTGAAGAAGCGTTCGCATGTGACTGTCTATGGCGATGATTATAAAACTAAGGACGGGACTTGCATTCGCGATTATGTTTATATAGAAGATTTAGCAGCGGCGCATATTTTAGCGTTAAATTATTTGCGTGACGGCGGCGAGAGCGAGATATTTAATTTAGGCAGCGGCGACGGCTATTCAGTAATGGAGATGATAAACGCAGCGCGTAAGGCGACCGGCCGCGATATTCCGGTTGAGATAGGCGCAAGACGTGCCGGCGATCCAGCAAGATTAGTAGCTGACAGCAAGAAGGCCCGTAAAATTTTAGGCTGGAGTCCGAAAGTCACGCGCATGGAGGACATTATAGCAACGGCCTGGCGGTGGCACTTAGGCCATCCTAACGGCTATCCAGATATAGAATAGAATAGGCTGGGCAAATTATCATGCGGATAATGGTAGTTGGCGGCGGCGGCCGTGAGCACGCGATTATAAAATATTTATCTAAAAGTCCTAAAGCCGATAAGATTTATGCGCTGCCGGGCAACGGCGGCATTGCTGAGCTTGCTGAATGCGTGAATATTAAAGCTGAAGACTTAGACGGCATAGTTAAATTTGCGGTGAATAATAAAATTGATTTTGCAGTCGTAGCGCCGGATGACCCGTTGGTCATGGGCGCAGTTGATAAGCTTGAGGCCGCAGGAATAAAATGCTTCGGGCCAAGAGCCAACGCTGCAATAATCGAGGGCAGCAAAATTTTCGCAAAGAATTTAATGCGCAAATATAAAATTCCGACCGCAAATTTTGAAGTATTTAGTGATTTAGATAAAGCTATTGAATATGTTAATAATCACGCGCTGCCGTTAGTAATCAAGGCCGATGGGTTGGCAAAAGGCAAGGGCGTTGTCGTAGCTGAGACTTTACAAGAAGCCGAAGATGCGTTAATTAGCTGTATGCGCGATAAGAAATTCGGCTCAAGCGGCGAGAAAGTTTTAATAGAAGAATGTTTAACAGGGCCTGAAGTCTCGGTGCTTGCGTTCACTGACGGCCATACATTAGTGCCGATGGTCTCGTCAATGGATCACACGCGAGCATATGATAATAATCAAGGCGCGAACACCGGCGGTATGGGCGTTATTGCGCCGAACCCGCACTATGATTTCAACATGGCCGCGCGCTGTGAACGTGAAATTTTTATGCCGACTATCAACGCGATGAACAAAGAAGGCCGCAAGTTCAAGGGCTGCTTATATTTCGGGTTAATGCTCACGCCGCAAGGGCCGAAAGTTATCGAGTATAACTGCCGGTTCGGCGACCCTGAGACGCAGGCCGTGCTGCCGTTGTTAAGCGATGAGTGCGACTTGTTAGAGATAATGCTTGCTGTGAGCGAAGAGAGATTAAGCAGCGTGCGGGTATTATTTAAATGGGACTGCGCATCATGCTGCGTTGTCATGGCATCACGCGAGTATCCCGACAGCTGCAAGACCGGCTTTGAGATTAATATTGACGCGGCGAAAATTCATGAGCTTAATAACGTGAATATATTTCACGCCGGCACGAAATTAAATCAAGACGGCAAGTTATTAACATCCGGCGGCAGGGTGCTTGCAGTTACAGCCGTTGCCAAGAGCAAGTCAATCAGTCAGGAGGGCGTCGGCGATGCGTTAGCACAAGCTCGCAGCGACGCGTATAACGCCATAAAATATATCAGCTTCGACGGCGCAAGATACAGAAGCGACATCGGTCTGCATTAAATTAAAAAATATTTTGAGTGAAGCTTTTTATGAAAAAATTTTTAGGTTTAATTTTATTAGCGGCGTTTTGCGTGCCGAGTGCTTTTGCTTCTGATGTAAAAATCGGAATAATCGGCGCAATGGATATTGAAGTCGATAGTCTTAAGCACGATATGGATATTTCAAGCGTAACTGCTCGTGCCGGAATGGAATTTTGCAGCGGAAAACTTTGCAGCGTTGATGCTGTCGTCGTCAAGTGCGGAATGGGTAAGGTAAACGCCGGAATTTGCGCTCAAATTTTAATCGATAACTTTAATATTACTCACGTAATTAATACCGGCGTGGCCGGCTCGCTGAATAACGCTCTTAATATCGGCGATATAGTTGCGGCAGTTGATACCGTGCAGCATGACTATGACGTTACGCCCATCGGATTTAAGCGCGGTGAAATTCCATATACCGGACTTTTTGCTTTCAAAGCTGATGACGCGATGAGAACTAAAGCCGTCAAGTTCATCAAAAATTTTGCGCCTGATATTCAAGTTATAGAAGGCAGAATTTGCACAGGCGACCAGTTCATAGCAACGAAAGAACAGAAAAATAAAATTACTTCGGCATTCGGCGGAGACTGCTGCGATATGGAGAGCGGCGCTATTGCGCAGGTCTGTTATCTTAACCGCGTGCCGTTCCTAATCATTAGGGCAATCTCTGACAAGGCCGACAGCTCAGAGACTGCTGACTTTCACGAATTTGAAGCAAACGAGGCAAAATTATGCGCAAGTGTTACTGAGCACATAGTGAAAAATTTTTAGTTTATATAATTAAAAATTAAAATAAAAATTCCCGGGTTTTAACGCCCGGGATTTTTATAAATTAAATTATAAATATCTCTTGAACGCAGACTTCATCTTCAGCATTGTATCGATCAGCCAGTCGAACTGCTCCGGCCATTGCTCTTCGTCATCTAAATCAGCGGGCTTGAAGATAATAATCCGGCTCGCCTTCTTATCGGGCAGCTCGCGCCAGTCAAATTTTAATCCCGCCTCGGCCTCTATAGCGTCCTTGTTCTGGAATAAATGATTAAATAAATCTTTGTCATCGTATATATACAACTCTGCGCTTAACTTACTACTTCTTTTCCTGATTTGAGAGACTAAGACATGATAGGCAGAAGAGCCTATGCTAAACTCCATCCAGTGATCACCGGACGGCTTCCTGCGATTAAAATTCTTTGCGAAGTCCGAATTTGTAAAGGCATAGTCGTTAAACGCGGACCAGTAATTATATTGTTGCTGTGCTAACTCGTTCATGGGCGAGTCCTTCTTGACGGCTTTCGCCCAGCCATTCGGCTGCTCGATGACTTCAAATTTTACCGCCGGTTCTGAATTGCCGATCTTATATAACTTAATCTCGCACAGGAAGAAGCCTATATTATCGTCAGTGTGATTGTTCAGCCACTCGACGGCTGCCCTGTGTTCCTCACGCGCACGCTTGACAATCCATATAATCACTTCGGCTGACTTGCCCGTCGCGGAAGTTATCAGCTTGCCAAGGTGATCATGGTTAGTATCCTCGAGCTGGTTCTCGATTATAATCTTCCTGCCTGTGCCGGTCTCGGAGGCAAATATATCAACGCTGAAGCTCCCGACCGCCGACTCAGTCTCCTCGACGTTAATCTCATCAAGGCCGAGTGCATCAGCAAGCAGTTCAATATTATCGTCACTGGCCAGCCACGGCGTGAAGTCCGAGGCTTCATTCGGCCAGACCGTCCTCAAGTCAGTTATCTCCTCAAGCTTGCCTAAATTCATAGCTGCTCCTTCTAAATTTTTAAAATTTAATCTTCAATAAACGGCATCGTTGCTTGACATGTCAGCATCACCTAAATTAATTTTTATTTTTTATCCGGTATAAATAAAGTCGCTAACGCCATGATAATAAACGAAAATAATATCCCGCAAGTGGACGCGTTGAATTTAGCAAATCCAAAATCTACTAAGTGCGTCGCTGTGTCAAGAACTCCAATTCCTAAATTAACGCTCGGTGTCGCGTTATAGAACGTGCAGAATAAAGTTAAGGCTATGCCCAGTCCGGCTGATAATAAAGCTCCTGTATTAGACGCACGTTTAGTGAACAGGCCGAAGATTAACGGCGCAGCCAGCGACACGCTCATTAATGAGTAAAATATAGTAAGCGCAGATATAATGCTCTCAAGCTCAAGCGCTAACAGCACGCCCAACACTCCGCAAATTAAGCTGGTTAATCGCGAGCTTAATAATAATTTCTTGTCAGAAATATTTGGATTAATGAAGCGTTTATATAAATCATTAGTTAAAGAACCGGCGAGCATGTATAACACGGTGTCGGCAGTGCTGACCTCGGCGGCGAATATAGCTGCAAGTGCAAGCGCAGCAACTGGAAAAGGCATCATAGTCTTCATTGCAGAAGGCAATGCTAAGTCAGCGCGGGTTAAGCCCGGGATAAATGCGAACGCCGCCGCGCCTATAAACACCGGCACAACTGCAAATACTAACTGCACAAGGCCGTTTAACGCCGTGCCTACTTTAATAGAATGCTCGTCTTTAGCGCCAAAGACTTTGCCGATAAGCCCGGGCGATATGAAGAACGACGGCACTAACATAACTAAATAGCCGGTTATAGCTGTAAGTCCCATTCCGTCAATCTCAAAATAATTATTGCCCGCTCCGTTGGCAAATGCACGCGAGACTATCTCGCTCCAGCCGCCGGTGTAGCTCCAGATGAACGGCAGCGCGATTATAAATCCGGCTAATATAATTGCGACTTCAAATATATTTACGAATGCCGCTGACATTAAGCCGCCGGCTGCGAAATATAAAGTTGTAACTAATGCGCCAACGATAATTCCGGCCTGCTTCGGCACGCCTGCAACGACTTCAAGTATCCATGCGACGCCCAATAACTGCCCTGAGAATAACGCGAGCGTGCCTATCGACATCATGACCGACAGCAAGCCCCTAAAGGCCGCGCTGTATCTCCAGTCTAAATAATCGCTTAAAGTTAAAAAATTTTGCTCACGCGCTATGCGCCATATCTTAGGGCCGACCCAGAAGGCTAAAATTATCGAGCCGACGCCAGCGCTGCCGATCCACCACCATGCCGAAATTCCGTGCGTGTAAGCTAATGCCGTCACGCCGACTGTCGACCCTGCGCCGAGATTAGCCGCAATTAAAGTCGTGAATAATAAGCCCGAGCCTAACTTGCGTCCGGCTACAAAAAAGCCCTCAGCACTTTTAACTTTGCGTCCGGCCCACGCACCGATTATCAATAAAAATATTGCGTAGCCTAAAATAAATAAAATATAGCCGTTAAGATTAAGCATTTTAAATAAATCACTCCTGACTTAAATTTAAAAATCTAAATTATTATACAAAAAGCGGCTAAAAAATTTTCAGCCGCTTGTGTTTATTTAAATTAAATTTTTATAAATTAATTATGCGTTCATTCCTAAAGCCGGTATCGTCTCGATAACTGCCTCTTTGTCGATTGCGCGCATCTTGTCTTCATTGCCCTTGCGCCAGATTATCGCTATGCCAAAGTAAGTCATGACAAGCGCGACTAACGGATTAAGCCAGTTCATGAAGCAGTAGGGCAGATAGTCAAGCGTAGCGACGCCTAACACCGAGCTTACGTAAACACCGCACGTGTTCCACGGGACTAATACGCTTGTCATAGTTCCGCTGTCCTCGAGCGACCGCGATAACATCACCGGCGCTAATTTCCTGCCGTTAAACTCCCGCTCGTCGAACGCCCGTCTGAACATTCGCCCAGGCACTATAATAGACAAATACTGTTCGCTTAAAAAGACGTTGGCAACAAATGCAGATGCTAAGACCGAGCCGATTAATCCAAATACTGTCTTTACATGGCGCATTAACGCTTCAAGTAAGACGTTTAAAAATCCGCACTCTTCCATGATGCCGCCGAGCGACAGCGCAACGACTATTAAGCATACTGTCTCAAGCATCGAAGTCATGCCGCCCCTTGTGAACAGCTGAGTTAATAAATTGCCCGTGCTCGCAAAGACCTCATGGCTTACGCTCACGCCTGCGAATGCAGCGCTCATTGAGCTTGTGACTTCAGTCATCGCAGCCTCAGAACTAACGCCGGCAAACGTGCCTAAGCTAACCGGATTATAGCCAGAGAATAAAACTATCATAGCTTCGTTAACGGTCGAGCCTCGAGCAAGCGATAACGCTATGCCGGCTATCACGCCCGCAACTACTCCGGGTATCGCCGGAATTTTTAAGCTCGCGCTGACTAAAATTATTAACGGCGGAATAAAGCCCCATAATGAGATCGGGAACTCGGCCTTCATCATGCTCTGAATTAACGCAATGCGGCCGCCGTCAGAACCGGTAGCGCTGCTGCCCATCATGACAGCTATTATCGCCGTAATGATTAAAGTCGGCACAGTCGTCCACATCATTGCTCTTACGTGATCAAACAGCTCGCTGCCTGCGACGGCCGGCGCTAAGTTAGTCGTGTCTGACAGCGGCGAAATTTTATCGCCGAAATATGCGCCGGAAATTATAAAGCCTGCGGCAATAGGCAAGGGCAAGCCAAGCCCTGCGCTGATGCCGATTAATGCAACGCCGACAGTGCTGCTCGTAGTCCAGCAGCAGCCGGTCGCAAGCGCAACTACAACGCTGATTAACAGCGCCGCCAGATAGAAAAATCTCGGGTGCATTATCTCAAGCCCGTAATAAATCATCGTCGCGACAACGCCGCTCTGAATCCATGAGCCGACTAAACAGCCTACTAAAACTAAAATTAAAATAGCCTGTATCGACACCTGAATAGCTCCGCAGATGCCGCGCTCGAGATCGCCCCACGAGCGTTTTAATTTAAACAGGCCGACTACTGCCGCAAATATCGCCGCAAATAATAACGGCACTTGAGCAGGCAGGCCAAGCCCGAAGTGCGAGCCGGACTCAAGCTCAACGTCGACTACCCCGAACGTAACTATTAACGCGCTGACTAATAAAACTAAGACTGACAAGCTAAAGCTGGGCCGTGAAGTATCGGCCTGAGTGTGAAGGGCGGCGTTATTTTCTCCGCCGGAAGACTGTTGTGACAAGTATCATTCCTCCTCAAAAATTTTTAAATTTTAAAATTAAAAATTTAATAAATTTAAAACGTGAAAATTTTAATATAAATATCATAAATTGCAATATAAATTTTTAATAAATTTTTGATGAAGAAACGCAAGACAAGATACGCGCTATTCAAACTCTACAACTATTATATAATCATTACTTAATATTTTTTATAATTTAAATCTTTCATTAAAAAATATAAAAAATCCCCCTATCCATCTCAATATTCGCAGTTATTGAGACAAGGGGCAGCCACGACAAAAGTTGACTGTTAAAATATATTCTATTATAAAACTAATTAGCTATGAATTAATTAAAAATTTTTGCGCTTGCTTTGACTTGAATTTAAAATATTAAGGCTTAAAATTTAAGAGCATAATTATAAAACTCAAAAGGAATGATGATGTTTATGAATGAGGTGACAGAACGCGAACGGCTGATGACTAATATTCAGCTGCTGACGGAGCGGGACATGGCAGCGGTTGCAGCTCTCGTGGACGCATTGTTTGACGATGAGCCGCCGCTGAGCAGCGATGAATTAAGACAGCTTGCCGAGGCCGAAGAGGATATAGCCGCCGGTGATTTAAGTCCTTGGGAAGAGGCAAAGGCAAGACTGTTATAAAAATTTTTAAAAAATTTAAAAATTTTTTTGAAAAAGCTATTGCATTTTAAAAATTTTATGTTATTATATAGTTGCGTTGCAGGAAATACGCAGAAGATTATCGTAAAACTAACGTAAATTTATTTTCAATCCTGAAGGCAGGGAAGCGAGGTGCAACCCCCTGACGGTCATTAGGGAAAAGTAAAAGCGTTAGTCAGCGAGGAGAATTTAATTTAAAAGCTTTTGAGGCTGGAAAGTTAAATATTTAAGATAGTAAAAGGAAACGAGGAAACTTTGATTATTTTAATGTTTAATATTTTCCCCTTGAGGCCGGAGAGTTAGAAGCTCATCGCGCTGATATTTGGAAGCTGTTTTCAGCAAGTAAATTCAAAATTTCATAGGGGGAAATTGTTATGAAAAAGTTTGCAGCATTAGCAGCTTTAGCAGTAGTGTTTGCGTTTGCAGCCCCCGTGTTCGCGGCGACGAACCCGTTCATGGACGTGCCGATGAATCACTGGGCATATGACGCAATCGGTCAGTTAGCAGCACATGGTATCCTTTCAGGCTATCCTGATGGAACGTACAAAGGCCAGCAGCCCACGACCCGTTACGAGTTGGCTTCGGCTCTTGCCCGCGCACTTGCAGTCGTCGATATGACGAAGGCCAGCAAGCAGGATGTGGCTATGCTCCAGAAGCTGGTTATCGAGTTCAAAGATGAGCTTGATGCGCTCGGCGTGAAGGTAGCAGAGATTGACGATAGGCTGAGCCTTATCGAGGAGAGACTCGGCGGATGGAAACTGAGCGGCGTTCTTCGTCTTGATGTAACCAACAATAACTCCAACGAGCCTCCGACTGCCAAGGGCGATGTGAAACTTGCCCGTGCACGTCTGTTCATCGAGCGTTGGTTCGGCGATCCTGAGAACCCGATGCACTTCAAGGCCGTACTTAGAGGTGACGACGGCAATGGCAGGCAGGGTACTGAGAACTGGAAGAACTTCTTCGTTGAGATCCCGTTCTTCTTTGATTCAAAGTTAATCGTCGGACGTTTCGGCTGGGATGCTGAGGCGAAGTACTATGTCAATGGCAATAACGTTGGTAACTTTGCTGAAACGGGCGGTTTCTTCGGACTTGACTCAGTGCTTACTGACTATGATGTCGACGCAATCGGCTTCGAGAAGAGCTTCGGTATCGGTACGATTAAGGGTTATGTCGCTCATGAAGATAAGGGCATTAGCGTTTATAATGAGGATTTAACCGTAGCGGAGCAGGCCGGCGGCGCATGGGAAATCTTTGGAATGGGCGAGTTCCAGTTCAATGAGCACTTCGGACTTGACCTTGGTTTCAAGGCTCTCCTTGGTGATAACTTTGAGGCTAATACCAGTACGTTTGATAGGAACGCGTCAGACGCCACAGCTTTGAAGTTCAATAACCTGTGGCATGTCTTTGCCGGACTTCGTTTCAACTTCAACGAGGACATCGCGTTTAAGGCGATTTACTATCATCAGAAGTTCAGCATTGATGAGTGGCTTATGGCTGACGATGGTCTTGGCGGAGCAGTTCCTTACAGTGCGAAGTGGCGTGAGCCCGACAACGTTGATGACAAATCCAAGCATTGGGCAGTCATGTTAGACGTCAACCAGAATCTTTTAAAGTTCACCAGCTTATGGTTAGAGTACGGCCAGTATGATGCCGGCTTCATCAATGAGAATGCGAGCGCAATCGTGGCCAGTGGCAGAATCTATAGGAACAACGGGTACTTAGATGCGGCGATCGTGCCGGTAGATTTGAAGTACTTCCGTATCGTCCTTGCTCAGAAGTGGAACGAGAAGTGGGCAACCCACCTGTTCTACTATGGCTATGACTTCGATTTCGATAGGGGCGAAGATGGCAAGAAACCGAAGGAGTGGGGTCTTGGCGTTCAGTATACGCTTAATCCGAACACGACGATCGGCTTGAACTACATGAAGGTCGACTATGACACGAAGGGCGACAGAGACGACAACCGTATCAGACTTCGTACCCAGGTCACGTTCTAATCTAAGCGCAGTTTATTTAGTGTAATTAATTTAGTTTAGCAAATAAAAGCGGGGGGCTTTGGCTTCCCGCTGTTTATTTTATTTAAATTTAATTTTAATTTCAATTTTGGAAGTTTTGGGGTATAATAAAACCGCTTGGGGCAAGGTCAAGCGGAATTAAAAAATGGGCTGCCGAAAAGCTGGGAGTTGGAAGTCCCACTTTCGGACTTACGCCCTCGACAGGTTAATTATCTTTTGAAAAGCCGTATCAGGTCGGCCAAGGCTCGTATCAGCTCAGTAAGGGCTTTTACGAGTTTTATTATTCTCTCCATGCTGTCACCTCCTTTCGTAAAAACTCAGGAGGATTCACTTCACCCCTGGCAGTACCTATCCCTGAATAAGCGGATACCTTGCCACTTGTAAAATATATTTTAGCAGAATTATTTTAATTTTGGAAGTTTTGGGGTATAATTTAGAAGTTGTACAGGCGAGTGAGTATGACATCTACGATAATGGGCAGCCGACTAATGGAGTTTAGGGTCTCCATGTCGGACTTACGCCCGCGAATGGATTACGCTTTCAATTTCCGAATTACTTCGGCGACGGCTTTTAAAAGTTCTGTGAGGGCTTTTATCAGCCGTATTATTTTACTCACGTTCCCTCAACCTTACGGCCAAATCCGTATGGCCGTAGATCCTCCCCCTTTCCCCGTGTTAAGATAGGGGGCAGGAGGAAACTCCCGGCACCCGCGTTCTAAATTTCAGAACGCCTCGCCGCAAAATATTTTAGCATATTGATTTAATTTTTTGAAGTTTTGGGGTATAATTAACGTTGAACATAAGGATGGCATACCGGCGAGTGAGTATGACATCTACTATAATGGGCAGCCGTGTATTAATAGGGCTGGTATCCCTACCACGGTCTTACCCCCCGTTAAATAGGTTTTAGCGCGATTGATTAATTTGCCTTATGATTTCGGCGACGGCTTTTAAAAGTTCTGTGAGGGCTTTTATCAGCCGTATTATTTTACTCACGTTCCCACCCCCTTTCCCCGTGAAAATGGGGGTCAGGAGATCACTCCCAGCACCCGCGTTCTAAATTTCAGAACGCCTCGCCGCAAAATATTTTAGCATATTGATTTTAATTTTGGAAGTTTTGGGGTATAATAAAGCCGCTTGGGACAAGGATTTAATCCCTCGGATGGGATTAAAATTGTGGCCTGCAAGGTCAAGCGGAATTAAAACTTGGGTTGCCGACATAAGGGTCAGCTCCTTACGCCGGTCTTACACCCCAGACGCAGACGAAGTTACATAAAGAGCCGGATGCTCTCGGCTATAGCTCGTATCAGCTCAGTTAGAGCTTTTACGAGTTTTATTATATCCTTCATGCAGCCTCACCCCCCTTCATAAAAACTCAGGAGGATAGCTCAACCCCTGGCAGTACCTATCCCTGAATAAGCGGATACCTTGCCACTCGTAAAATATATTTTAGCAGAATTATTTTAATTTTGGAAGTTTTGGGGTATAATTAATAATATAAGGATGGCATACCGGCGAGTGAGTACAGCGTCAGGTTAATGGGCAGCCGTGTGTTAATAGGGCTGGTATCCCTACCACGGTCTTACCCCCGTTAAATAGGTTTTAGCGCGATTGATTAATTTGCCTTATGATTTCGGCAACGGCTTTTAAAAGTTCTGTAAGGGCTTTTATCAGCCGTATTAATTTCTCCACGCCTACCACCTCCTTTCCCCGTGTAAATGGGGTCAGAAGGATACACCCTCTGGCACCCGCGCCTTCTGTATAAGCAAGACGCCTCGCCGTGAAATATTTTAGCAGAATTATTTTAATTTTGAAAGTTTTAGGGTATAATAAAGCCGTCCGGACGAGGAGCGGACGGACAAACATGGGCTGCCGAACAAGCGGAATGGGTCTTCCACTTTCGGACTTACGCCCTACGGATGGAATTTACGCTTTGAAAACACGGATTAACTCCGCTAAGGCTCGTATTAGCTCTGTCACAGCTTTTACGAGCTTTATTAATTTCTCCACGTTCCCACCCCCCTTCACAAAAGCTAAGGAGGCACTCCTGGCAGTCCCGCCTTCTGAATAAGCAAGACGCCTCGCCGCAAAATATTTTAGCAGAATTATTTTAATTTTGGAAGTTTTGGGGTATATAGCTAAAAAACTTAAAAAATAAAAATCGATAACTCTATTATATACTTTCTGTCTATCTTACGTAATGTAATATGAAATGTAATATTAGATGGATGATATAAAAATTTAATTTAAAAATTTTTAGCCGTATGCTTTCGTTAATCTCTATCCAGCCACTTGATAATTTGCTCTAAGAAAGCATCGCCGTAACGCTCGGCCTTCACTTCCCCTATTCCTGAGATGCTTAACAGCTCCGTAATATTTCTTGGCTTACGCAGTACCATTTGCTTAAGCACTTCGTTATGGCATATTATAAACGCCGATACTTTTTCTTGGCCGGCAAGCCTCATCCGAACGCCCCTTAATATATTATAAAGCTCTGCGTCGTCATCACTTAAATTTAAAGTAAGCTCTTGATTTACTTCTTGCTCAGACTTGAACTCTTGCTCGGGCTTTAATTCAGGCAGCAGCAAAAGCTGTTTTGATTCGCCGCTATTTTCTTTAGGCTTAAGCTTACGCCTGCTATAATTTAAATTTTACTTAATTTTACCTGCGATATAGTCAACACTGTTGCATTTAATTAAAATTTTTTCGCCGTGAAAGGCCGCGTTCACTTTTGCCATTAAACAGCGCAGCCGCGTATAAGTCACGTCGGATTTGTGAAGATATAAATAGCCTTGATCTATTAAGCAATCTATATACTCGCGTATCTTCCTGCGGGATGTGTCACTCATTGAGCCATAACTTGAAAATTTATTAAGCCTATTTTTCATAACTAACTTATCGCGTGCGCCGTGCAGCATACTGATAATTAAGCTGCGGCTCAGGCCGATATACTCCGGCATCAGATCCGACTTGAAATTCAGCTCGCACTGCCTGACAGCCCTAAAAATTTTTTTAGCATCGGGCGTTATGTCTTTATAAATAATTATTTTATATTTAGCTCCGGCCTCAAGCCCCAGCGTATCTTCAAGCATAATATTTTAATTTAAATTATTCCGCTTCCAGTCCTTAATTTTATCAAGTCTTGCCTTATACTTTGCCTCTTGGCCTTGCAGCGCCTCCGGCAGGCACTCATTGAGCCATAGCTTGAAAATTTATCGAGCCTATTTTTTATAATTAGCTTATCATGTGCGCCGTGCAGCATACTAATAATTAAGCTGCGGCTCAGGCCGATATACTCCGGTATCAGATCCGACTTGAAATTCAGCTCGCACTGCCTGACAGCCCTAAAAATTTTTTTAGCATCGGGCGTTATGTCCTTATAAATAATTATTTTATATTTAGCTCCGGCCTCAAGCCCCAGCGTATCTTCAAGCATAATATTTTAATTTAAATTATTCCGCTTCCAGTCCTTAATTTTATCGAGCCTTGCCTTATACTTTGCCTCTTGGCCTTGCTCAGTCGGCGAATAATACTCGCGGCCTTGCAGCGCATCCGGCAGACACTGCATATTAGTTAATTTTAAATCATTTTTAGCATCATGTGCATATTGATAGCCCTTGCCGTAGCCTAATTCTTTCATTAATTTCGTCGGGGCGTTGCGGATGACTTCAGGCACGGGTTCGGCAAGATGCTCTAACGCGTCCTTACGCGCCCGCATGTAAGCTACGTCAAGCGCATTGGACTTCGGCGCTATCGCCATGTGAATTACAGCTTGGGTTAAGTGCACTGTACACTCGGGCATACCGATAAAGTGACAGGCTTGATACGCAGCTACGGCCATGGCCAGCGCATTAGGTTCGGCAAGTCCCACGTCCTCGCTTGCAAATCTCACGACCCGCCGAGCAATATATAACGGGTCTTCACCGGCCTCGAGCATTCTTGCAAGCCAATACACCGCCGCGTCCGGGTCAGAGTTGCGCATTGATTTATGTAAAGCTGAGATTAAATTATAATGCTCTTCGCCGCTCTTATCATAGAGCAAGCTCTTGCGTGAGGTGCATTGTTCGAAAGTCTCGTGCGTGATAATAATTTTATCTTTAACAATCTCGCCGTTGAGTACGGCCATCTCAAGAGTTGACAGCGCAGTTCGCGCATCGCCGTTAGCAAACTCGGCAATAGCCATTAAAATTTCCGGCTCGCATTCGATAATCTCATCGCCGAAGCCTGCGGGCGATTTAAGCGCATGAGTTAATAATTTAAATATATCTTGAGGCGTTAAGGGCTTTAATACAAAGACCTTGCAGCGTGATAATAATGCGCCGTTGATCTCAAACGACGGATTTTCGGTCGTAGCGCCGATTAAAATTATGCTGCCCTTCTCGACAAACGGTAAAAATGCATCCTGCTGCGCCTTATTAAATCTATGGATTTCATCTACAAATAAAATCGTCTTGCCGCCGAAATTCTGAGTTTGATCTGCCGACTTCATGACTTCACGGATTTCTTTAATGCCGCCGGTCACTGCTGAGAAATTTATGAACTGCGCCTGAGTGCGTTTAGCGATTATGCCGGCCAAGGTAGTCTTGCCGACGCCGGGCGGCCCCCAGAATATCATCGACGAAATTTTATCGGCCTCGATCAATCGCCTTAACGCTTTGCCCTCGCCTAATAAATGCTCTTGGCCGACAAAATCATCCAAAGTCTGCGGCCTTAACCGTGCTGCCAGCGGCTTATTATTATCTAAATTTTCGTTCAATAATTTGCTCATTAAATCTCCTTTACTTAACTTCTTATCTATTATTTTAATTTTATCTTACTTAATATAAATTTTAAAATTTTTTGCGTTGACGGCGCATAAAATTTAAAATTGCGTTATGCTATATTTAATTTAATAAATTATAGTTAAAAAATTTAAGATTAATAAAGGAGAGAAAATTTTTATGTATCCAATGGGATTTGGTTTTGATTCAAGTATGCTGATTTTAATTCCGGCGATATTATTATCTATGTGGGCGCAGTCGCAGGTGAGTTCGGCCTTTTCGAAGTACAGTAAGGTCAGGGCGCAGGGCGGCGTAACTGCCGATCAAGTTGCGAGAATGTTATTAACGCGTTTTGGTCTGGGCTCAATGCCGATTAACCGCATTGCAGGCGAACTTACTGATAATTATAACCCGTCTAACCGGACATTAAATTTAAGTGAAAGTGTCTATAACAATCCGAGCATCGCGTCAATAGGCGTTGCAGCTCACGAAGTAGGCCATGCAATCCAGCACAGCCAGCTTTACGCGCCGCTGATGTTCAGAAATTCTATAGTGCCGGTAGTTAATATCGCGTCGCAGGCTTCGATGCCGTTATTTATAATCGGCCTCATGATGGGAAATTCTATGCTTCTTAATCTGGGAATAATTTTATTCACCGGCTCGATTATCTTTCACCTTGTGACGCTGCCGGTTGAGCTTGACGCAAGCTCACGCGCATTAAAATTATTGCAGCAGACTGGTACGCTTACCAACGATGAGCTTGCCGGAGCGCGCAAAGTTTTAAATGCAGCTGCATTGACTTACGTAGCAGCGGCGTTAATGTCAGTGCTGCAGCTTGTGCGCTTGCTCATGATTAAAAATTCGCGTGAGAGATAATTAATAAACATGCGGGGAATAGAAGCGGCGTTATATATTTTAGAGCAGGTTAGAGCCGGCCGGCTTGCCTCTGAAGTGCTGCGCAAGACGGCTGACATAAACAAGATGAAGAGCGGCGATATAGCGCTCGCGTCTTCACTAATTTATCTGGCCGAACGCAAGCGCGAACTCTGGGAAAATATTTATTTAAATTTTATTAAAGATGATGCTAAAAAGTCCGAGCTGCCGGAGCTTGTGCGCGATAGTTTGTTAATCGGCACGGCGGGAATATTAGGCCTGCGGCACTTTGCCCAAGGCGTCTTAGTGAATGCCCTGATAGATAATTTAAAGCATAAAGATAATTTTAAATACGTGAGATTAGTAAATGCTGTATTAAGGGCTGTCGGTGAACTCGGGGCAGCGCGGCTTGAGGAATTAAAATCAAGCGCTGCCATAGGCGACAGGGCGATGGCCGCCGGTGTGCCGCTATGGTCAGTGCCGTTATGGGAGAAAAGTTGGAGCAGGCCGGAATTATTTAAATTATTTGAATATATCTCGCAGCCGCCTTTGACTTGCGTTAGGCTTGCAAATATTAATAATTCTAAACGCGCTGAGATTTTAGATAAATTAAAGGCAATGGACTTAATCGCGCCGAATTATCAAGATGATTTAAATTCTCAGGCCGTGAGGCTTAACACTACTGTATTGCCTACAGAACTTCCGGACTTTGATAAAGGCCTTGTGACTGCGCAGTCTGAAAGCTCGATTTTAGCAGCGTCGCTTGTGAAAAAATTTTATAAAAACGGCATGATTTTAGACATGTGTTCAGGCCGGGGCGTTAAGGCCGGACAGATATTAAGCGATTTAAAAGATGTTAAAGATTTGAAGCTCGAGGCGTGGGAGTTATCTAAGCCTAAGCATAACAGCGCAATTAAAGAAATGCAGCGGCTAAAATTAAATAATAAAAATTTTAAATTTAGAAACGGCAACGCGTTTGACTTAGAGCCTGAAAGCGTGCCGGATTTTATAGTGCTTGATGCGCCGTGTTCGGGCAGCGGCACGTGGACGCGTAAGCCTGACGCTAAATGGCGTTTGGACTGGGATAAATTAAATAAATTAATTTACACGCAAAAGAAATTGCTTGATAGGGCGATAAATTTATGCGCCCCGGGCGGCTTTGTGCTGTATATCACTTGCAGCTTGTTTAAGAACGAGAACGAAAGCGTTGTAAGCGAAGTGTTAAATAATCACAAGGACTGTGCCGAGTTTCCGGTTAATTTTAATGCGTTAAACTTAGCCGGTCAAAAAATTACGCCGTTTCATAAGGGCAAGCCGTGGGGCTGTTATATATGGCCGGAGACGCCGTGGCTCGACGGCTTTTACTGCGCTTTAATCATGAAAAAATAATTTATAAAATTTAAAGATACGGGGGCTATATATAAATTGAAGAAGATGTTCAGCTGGACGCTGCTCTTGGTCGTATTAATAATATTCGGGTCGGGAGCGGTTGCGGTATATACAGTATTTTTCACGGGCGACATAACGGTGCCGCCGCTGCGGGAGCGCACGGTAGTTGAGGCAGTCGAGGAGTTGAAGCGGCTTGACTTAGTTGCGCAGATAGAGAACGTTGCGTCGGCCTTGCCTGAAGGCAGGGTGTTAGGTCAAGCTCCGGAGGCCGGCACTCGCACGCGTAAGAAGCAGGTTGTAGTGCTGCAGGTAAGCCGCGGCGGCGAACTTCACGCAGTGCCTGATTTAAGAGGCCAGACGCTGGCCAATGCGCAGAGCGTTATTAAAGAGCAGGGCTTTGCACTGGGCGATGTGATAAGAATTAAAGATAAAGGCCATGAACCCGGGACGGTCATAGCTCAAAGTCCGGCGTCACCGGCAAATATTCCGGTCGCAAAGAAAATTGATTTATTAGTTCAGGACGGCGCAGCGGTCAGCGCAAATAGTAATAAGGGCAGCGTGATTATACCGGATGTTAATCGTATGACTGAGAAAGAGGCGCGTAATTTGCTCGAGGCGAGCGGCCTTAGAGTGCAGACGGTCGATAGAGTTTACAGTCCTGTAATGCCGGACGGCCTTGCGATAGAGACGCGGCCGGCTGCAGGCACAGCAGTCAAGCCCGGCGACGGCGTGAGATTAAAGATAGCGACGCTCCGGCGGCCTGCGGGATATTCAGATGCAGACAGCACGCCCAGCAATGCCCGCAAAGTTACGTCAAATCAAAATCAAAATGCAAATGCAAATCAAAATCAAAATGCAGCTGCTAATGCAAATGCAAATCAAGAGCAAGCGCAAGCTCAAGCTAATAATACTACTGGCCGCAGCGTGAAAGTATCTGTTGCTGGACAGGATGACGTGTTTATCGGTGACGACGAGCGCAACGTGCCGATTAAGGAAGTTGACTTGAACGTTAGCGTATTGGATCAGCCCGGCGCGAGGCGGCCTGTTGCAGCAAATAATAATAGCTCACAGCAACCCAAGCCTAATAATGCTCAAGCTAATAATAATAGCAATAATAATAGCAGCGCAGGCACTGGCAGCAAGACCGCAAGATTTAGGTATCAAGTGCCGCCGCTTGTCACACCTATGGATATTAGAATTGAGCTTACTGATCCGGCGGGTAAACGGAATTTATTAAATCGTAGGGCTAAGAGCGGCGAAAATATATCGCTTGAGGCGAAGTATGACAAAGAGTGCTTAATCACGATTTATTTAGGCGGCGAGATGGTCGGTCAGCAGCGCTATAGATAATTAAATTTAAGATATATATAAATAAGAAGAGGTTTGCGTCATGAATAAAAATAAAATTTTGCTCGCGCCGTCGGTACTGGGCGCAGATCCGTTAAACATAGCTGCGTGCGTTGAGAGTTTAGATAATAATTTTGACTGGCTGCACTTGGACATAATGGACGGCCATTTTGTGAAGAATATATCATTCGGGCCGGCTGTAGCTCGGGCGATGCGTAAGCGCTGGCCGGATGCGTTTATCGATGCGCACTTGATGATAGATTGCTTAGATATAATGCTGCCGGAATTTATAGACGCAAGGCCTGATTTAATTACGCTGCACGCTGAACTTGAGCTGCAGATACTTCACGCGAGATTAATGCAGATTAAGAAGGCTGGGATAAAGGCCGGAGTGTCGATAGGGCCGGCAACGCCGCTTGAGTTTATAAAGCCGGTGTTAAATATAGCTGATTTAGTTTTAATAATGTCAGTGACGCCCGGGTTCGGCGGCCAGAGTTTTATCGAGAGTACGCTTGACAAGACGCGTGAGCTTGCAAGCTTGAGAGCTGCGTTTAAATATAATTATTTAATTCAGATGGACGGCGGCATCAAAGCTGAGAATGCAGAGCAAGTCGCGGCGGCAGGCTGTGATGTGATAGTCGCGGGCAGCGCGGTGTTTAACGCTGCAAATCCGGCTGAGTATGCAAGAGATTTAAGAGCAAGATTAAATAAAATTTAAATTTTAAAATAAATTAAAGGAAGTTTGATAGCGATGCCAATAGAGCAAAACGAGACGTTAAAAGAACTTGGGCGTTTAGCAGCCGAGCGGCGCGAAGAGGCGCACTTGACGCTTCAGGACATTTACGAGCGGACGAAGATTAGAATTGAATATTTAAACGGCATTGAGACCGGAAATTATGACGGCTTTCCTGAGCCTGTTTACGTGCGTGGGTTTATCAGGACGTATCTGGGTTTAATTGATGCGCTTGATTTGCAGGAAGATTTTATGGCGCAGCTGACTCGGGCGCAGTCTCACGGCAAGCAGCATCAGGAGATGCAGATAACTAACCCGAATATTTTAGGCAGTGCGGCAGTGCAGCGGGGATTTAAACCTGTGTCGCATATATGGCTGTTTGTTGTATTGCTGGCGGCGCTGGCCGGCACCGGTGTATACGTCTGGTACTCGCTGTCGACCGGCGGCTTCAGCCTTGATAATTTTAAATGGCCGAACTTTGCAGCTAATAATGTGACTGTTGAAGAGGCAAATAATGCAGGCCAGCCTGAGACGCCCGAGCCGGTAGAGCTGATTATGTCGCCGGACTTAGAGCCTGAAGAGATTAAGCCCGAGCCGGTGAAGATTAAACCGTATATAGAGTTAAGGGCGCAGAATGACGTATGGCTGAGCGTGTCGATAGGCGATAATAACGTATTTAGACGTACGTTAAGAAAGGGCGGCGCTGTGTCTTGGGACTTAGGCAATAATAACGCCCGCGTGACTTACGGCCGGCCTAATGCTGCGATAGTTATATTGAACGGCAAGAACTTAGGCCAAGCTAACCCCAAGCCTACGAAGAAGACCGAGACGTATATTTATTTCCCGGACGGTACTTCGCGTAAGAATAATTAAATTAAATTATTATAAGTATTATTAAGAATGAAGATATTTTTGATGAGCATGGGCTGCGCAAAAAATTCTGTTGACAGCGAAAGATTAGCCGGCAGAATTGTAAGCGCTGGTCACGAGATCGTTAATGATCCTGACGAGGCTGAAGTCGGGATCATTAACACCTGCGGCTTTATTCAGGACGCAGTTAAAGAAAATATAGACGCGATTTTAGATTTAGAGCAGCTGAAGCTTAATAATAAATTAAAGCATATTATAGTGACGGGCTGCTTAGTGAACAGATATGAAGCTGAGTTAAAGACCGAGCTGCCGAGCGTGGATTTGTTTACTCGTGCTGAGTCATGGGATGATATTATAAATTTCTTAAAGCCTATAAATGCAAATAAAATTTGCGATAGATTTATGATTGAGCCTAACACGCCGTGGTCAAGGTATTTAAAGGTCGGTGAGGGCTGCGATACGTTTTGTTCGTACTGTGCGATACCGTTAATTCGCGGTCGGCTGCGCAGCACGCCCGTTGAAGAGTTAATAAAAGAGGCAGTTAAATTATGTGAGGACGGCGCAAAAGAAATCTGCTTAGTCGGGCAGGACTTGACGGCCTACGGCAGGGATCTATACGGTGAGAGCGCGTTAAAAAATTTGCTGAATAGCTTAGAGCGTGAGCTGCCTAATGGCACGTGGCTGAGATTATTATACATGCACCCTGACAGAATGACCGAGGACTTAGCGGATTTTTTACTAAGCAAGCAAAAAGTTTTGAGATATTTAGACGTGCCGGTGCAGCATATCGACGATGAGATATTATCGCGCATGAACAGGAAGACAACCGGCGCGCATATCAAGAAAATTTTTAAATATATACGCAAAGCCGACCCGTTATTTGCGCTGCGCACGACTATCATGACGGGCTTCCCGGGTGAGACTGAGGCGCAATTTGCAAAAGTCTTGGACTTTCTTGAAGAGGCGGAGCTTGATCGAGTTGGAGCGTTTATATATTCGCCTGAAGATGGGACACCGGCGGCCAAGTTTAGCAATCAAGTTGAATTTGAAGCTGCCGAGCGGCGCTATAATCGGGTTATGGAACTTCAAGCCGAAATATCGCAGTCCCGCAGCGAGTTATTTATAGATAAAGAACTTGATGTCTTGATTGAAGAAATTAATATTGAGGGTGAGAGTTTTGAACTCTGGGGCCGTTCGTACCGCGATGCGCCGGAGGTTGACGGCCAAGTCTGCATCACCGGCACTGGCTTAAATAAATTAAATAATTTAAATTTAAATTTAGGCGATATAGTCCGAGTGAAGATTAATGACTGTCTCGAGCATGATTTATTTGCTGAGTTAATTTAGCTGCAGGCGTGAGCAAGTATTTTTATAATTCGCGTGAAAATTAATTAACTTGTCTCGAGCATAATTTATTTAGCGAGTTAGAGTGCGCGTGAGATCGTACTTAGAGCGGGTTAATAGAGTTGCATTTAGCTCACTGCCGAAAATTAGTGAGCTAAATTTTTAATAACTAAGAAATCGGCCTGCCGGACTTTTTAATATTGCTCTATTCAAAATCATATCCGCTGGGAGAGCAGGTCGCCGCCAGATTCAATTTATATATAACGCTCCGATTGGTTAATTAGCCAATCGGAGCGTTTTTATTGCTTGCTTAGCTTAACTTATGTTTCATTCCAGCACATTATTTGAAATAAGTTTTAAAATATAATAAAATACGCAAAATAAATTAATTTTATAAATTTAGAATGCGAAATTAAGCGTCTATATTTATAAAAAAATTTAAATTCAGCGGAATTTTCGCATGAAAAATTTTATTATTAATTAGGAGGTTGAAAATCTTGCTGAAAAAATTTAAGTTATTTGTTTCAATGCCGCTATGTTTGTTAATGGCGGTATGCGTTGCGGTATTTGCCTGTGACGGGGGGGGGGGAGTAGCTTTCGCCGCGCTTGATAATCTTGACAAGGTTGATGACATCGTAAAAGAAGTCACTCACGGCGACCTTGAGATCAAAAAGCACTCGCTGCTTTTCTTTAAGCAATCTGATCTGACTTTAACTTCTACTATTTTGTCTTTCCTGCCGAATTATGATAACAACACCGAGATTAAAAACGGCAGCAAAGAATTATTCACCGATTGGGTTAACGGCGTTTATTCGCCGAATAATCGTTGGAAAGATGGGACCGTTTATTGCACTTATACGCCTGCGGTGACGCACAAGTTATACAATAATGGGAAGAAAATACTGATGTATCCCAGATTGAACAAAGCAAATAGCTCTAATAGAGGGACACTATCCAGCAAATTGTTTTTTGACGAGATTGGCAATAACAGGACTATCGCAGATAATAAGAATGCAGACGCAGACGCAGACGCCCTCGCGCAGAGCGTCGCAAGAATGCCTTCGCAAGCTGGCTCCGAACACTTAGCTGCCATGAATACGCCTACTGCGAATAGTTATTACGGCAGCGCTGTTTTAGACACGAAAGGCATTAACGGTGAAGTTTTTGTTTCAGTTCAAGGGATTGATACCTCAAATAATATAGACATTAGATTTTTTGCGGTGAGCTCTGACGCTGAAGGCAACGTAAGCGGGATAACGGAGTTAACAGATTTAAACTTCACAAGAGATTATGCCGGAACTATGGCTTACGCCTCAGTCGCGGCCGGCGATTTTGACAGCGACGGCTATAAAAATGAATTTGTCCTGTTAATCAACACGCGCACTGAAGTATTACTCTATGTTTACAGATTGTTTATTGACCCGAACACTAACAAGCTGACTGTAAAGTCTCTCGGCGATGCAACCGGCATTCAGGTCTATAAGCCGAGCCGTTCATACGGCACGTATTTGACCCAGCAGGCGACAGGCGGAATAGTTGCCGGCGACTTCAACGGCGACGGCAGTGATGAGATCGGTATTATTTACAAGACAACTGACTGGACTGACGGCGTAAAGACCCAGAAGACCAAGAAAGCCTTCGTTGACGGGGCGGAGGCTGGAAAGGTAGTCTGCGCAATTTACAAATGGGATCCCAATAACGCAAATTTTTACTCCAGAACGGCTGTAAAATCATATCACGACGAATCTTTTTATGACGTGTGGTATAACCCACAGGGCAGCAGCTGGGTAAGCGGAGTTTGCGGTTTAAATCCTGTCGCAGCTGACACCAACGGCGACGGCAAGGACGAAATTATAGTGCTCACGCTTGGCTATTCCGAAGGGTATCATTGGACAGATGAAAGGTTTTGGTATGAGAAGCATGACTTTCATATGGCAGAATTCCTGACGAGATGGTACTGCGATACCGGCATAAATCCTAAGCACGATGATGTTCATGTAAAAGGCAGCGGCGTGACTGCCGGCCCTTTGTTAGCATACGGCTCAACCCGGCTTTTCCCAAACAGTAAAAATAACATTGATTATGATCTTAAACGAGAGTATCAGCAAAGCACCTATTTACGAACACGTATAGGGTTTTTAGGGGATGAAGTGCGGGCTCAGCCAGATGAAGAGAAAGAGATAAAGTATCAGTATGCCAAGGCAAATTATTCTATTGCGGCCGGGCCGTTGACGGGCCGCTTTGGAAAGGGCGCAACTGCTGATGACATTGCTGTAGCATGGACAGATCCGGTTTATGAGTATACTCACGTAGTAGTATTTAAATCAAAAGTGAACGCCTCAGGACAGTTTGACGGTTTTGAGAACGGCAAGGAAATCTTCGTAGACAGAAGGCATTTTTACTATGATGCCGGATGGACATGGCTTCTTGCTGATGATTTTGCGGGCGAGGGCGTGCTGCTTGACAAGCCGGTGCACTTAAAGAAAAATCTTAACAGAAGTTATATAGCAGTGCTTGATGCAGTGCCGTATCACGTCGATACTTTGGCTAAAGACGCAAAAACGCTGCAGTCTCAGCCTTATAATTTCACGTACAGCCATGAAGGCAGCAAGACAGACGGCGGCCGCATGGAAGTTTACTACGGCAGCAGCACTACGACCAACGATACTAACAAGCTTGACTTTGATTTAAGCGAGAGCGTCGAGACGATGTTCCTGTTCGACAGCGAGGCTAAGCACGGCGGAACTTTCTCAGCCATAAAGGGCGCGGTGTCGTTCGCCACTAAGGTTGGCGATGTAGCGACGAAATTATCTAATGCGTTTATGGCCAGCGGAGATAGACAAGCAACCCTATGGCAGCCGACAAGTCCGATCGGCTGGCTTAATGATGTCATGGATTTTGTGACTGACAAAGTCGAGAATGTTAAACAGCAGTCCAAGACGACCACGACTACAAAAACATTTACGAATAACATTCAGGCGACTGTAGATGATGCTTATATGTTCGGCAGCTCATCGCAGCATATCTGGCGTTACCCTGTGCTTACAAGGCCAGTGCCGAGATGGCTTGCCATGGGTACGAGAGTTGACACCAGCCCATTGAGCGACGATGAAGCCGGCGAGGATCAGGAGCTGTTTATAACTTTATCGCTGATGAATCAGCCGGAGACAAGCACATTAACTTCGAAGGCAGACTCGATGTATCAGCCCACTCATGAAGAGGGAAATTTATTCTCGTATACCCCGACGCCTCAGACTATGGATGGGTTCAGCGAGGGCGGCAGCCTTTCGAACGTAAAGACCTGGGCGTTCTCGACGGCAAATTATTCTGAGCAGGTTATGTTTGAAAAAGCCAGTGAGGATATGGAGCACACGGAGAAGTTAGTTCAGCCCAGCACATTCTCACAGCTCTTCTCGGCTGTCAATAAACTTGCATCAGACAAGGGAGCTCCGAAATTTATTCCTGACAGTGAAAACCCCAAGACGTTCACTAAAAAGTACAGCAAGAGTGAGTATGTAGGCTATAGATTAAGAGCCCGCGATGACCTTCAGGGCAGGGGCGTCGGCTACACTGTACTTATGCAGCCTTATGTGTCAAGAGAGGGCGCAATGGTATTCGGCACGGGCGTAAGGTTATATGACACTGCGGGTGAGTTGGGTTATGTCTGGAACGACGGCCTCTACAACGAGAAGCCTGATCCCGCGTTATTGCTGCCGCATAAGTTCACATGGAACGGCACTCAGTTTGATGCTGAGACTAACGACAGCAGCGCAATGAGAATAAGAGGCATGAAATTTTACATGCCCAGATACGCGGCGTACACAAACAACGGCCTCGTGAACGGCGAGACTTACGAGATAAGCGTCCCGCTTTACAACGCGAGCTTTAAAGATGCCAATAATTTTGACGTGCGCCTGTCGTACTCGGAATCTAACTCGCCCACAGCTAAGAAGACCGCAATTCAGACTGTCAAGATGAGCCTCGGCGGCTGGCGTGACGATAAAGATAATAACAAGGGCGTTGCAAAATTCACATGGAAGCCTGAGCTTAAATTCGGAACGCCGTATTATTTCTATGTTGAGATTGACCCTAGCAATAATCTTTCTGAAGTCCATGAGGCGCGTTATCAGAACGGCAAGCTCAGCGATTACGGCGGCAATAATACGGGCTTCTATCCGTTCTCTGTACTTGATCCGGCTAAAGTTGCCGAGGAAGCGAGCAGAACGCAGACGGTCACCAACTCGCGCAGAGCTTTGCACAGCGTCGCCTATGGCCGCAATGGCTTTAAGATCGCTGAGGCCGGCGACAGTGACAATATAAAAATAGATTTTAAATTATTTAACTCAAAGAACGAGGACGTCACTAATAATTTTGCCGGGTACATGAAGACTTTGCCGTCAAATGCTGTCGAGACTATACACGCGCAGCTTTCGTACAGCGACAAGAACGAGAGTTACCTCTATGCGTTCTTAGTGGGCGCTACGGTAAAGCAGTCGGCTGCGTCAAAAATTTCCAACCCGGATAGTCTTACAGGCGATGACATTGACAAGGTGTTTTTATTACAAGATATGTTCCTGTTTGACGGTCAGACTACCGATGCTTACCTCAGGATTCCCAAGGCCGACATCGGCGAAGAGGCTGTAAACAACGGGCTGATTTTATTTGATGTCGGAGCGCTCACGGCTCAGCAATTGCTTGACATAGCGGAAGAGCTGGACTATATAGGTGAAGACCCGGTTGAAGGCGCTGAGGCTGAAGTCAATGAGGACGCAGTGTCAACGGCAGTTAGTGAGACGTATAATCTCAGTAATCCGTCAGGTACGTTGTGGGTTGTCAGCGAAGTGAACAGGGTCGGAGTTTTCGCCAGCGCTTCAGACGATGAGAGCAACGATGATGACAGCAAGTACCTTGATATTACGCTCAGCAGCGATGTCGAAGGCATTGCCTATGGTCAGGATCTCGCTGTAACGGTGACGACGATACCGAATTATACGCCGAAGGGCGAATATAAAATCGTCGTGCAGAAATTAGAGGACAGCAGCGACAACTGGGTAACTGCTGAGACTTTAACGTTCGATGCTGCTGATGATGAGAGCAGCGGCGGTAATGATGATAGCTCAGTGAGTTCGCATTCAGGCAGCAGCGGCTGCACTGCAGGCATGAGCGGATTAATAACGTTAATTATTCTCTCAGGCTTCGCATTGACCCGCAAAAAATAAAATTTAAATTT